>JBGQGO010000561.1:0-4114 GCA_041497455.1 Blastocatellia bacterium
GAAAAAGCGGCGTCGCGAAGACTTGCCGCCGCAGTCCAAATTTGACGCCCCCATATAGGCAGTTAACCCACAAAACCTTATTGTGACGCCGCAGCCACTCACAAAGCACCTCGCAGCCCTCCTTCTCGACATAGAGGGAACGACTACTCCGATCGACTTCGTTTACAACGTCCTGTTTCCTTACGCGAGAGCACACGTCAAGGATTACCTCGCGGCGCATCTCTCGCTGCCTTCAGCGCGAGCCGACATAGCCGGTTTGTTTGAAGAGAATGCCGAAGACGCCAAGCGCGGGCTCGATCCGCCGTTGCTCGAGGGACCTGCGGAACGACTCTCACTCGACGCAGTCGAGGCCTACGTGCGATGGTTGATGGATCACGATAGAAAGACCACCCCGCTCAAATCGCTTCAAGGAAAGATCTGGGATGAGGGCTATCGCAGCGGTGAACTGCGCAGCCAGGTCTTCGAAGACGTGCCGCGCGCGTTCAAACGATGGCGCGAACGAGGAAAGACGATCTGCATCTACTCGTCGGGCAGCGTGCTTGCTCAGAAGCTGCTGTTCGCGAACACAGAAGCGGGTGACCTCGCTCCATTCATCAACGGGTACTTCGACACTAACATCGGAGCAAAGAAAGATCCCGAGAGTTACCACCGCATCGCCGCCGAGTTGGAGCTGGAATCGTCCACGGTATTATTTATCTCCGATGTAACCGATGAGCTGGATGCCGCTGCATCTGCTGGTTTCCAGACGCGGCTCTGCATACGGCCCGGAAATCATGCCCAGAGTCCGGCGTCCATCCACTCGATCATAAAGACCTTTGACGAGGTTTTTCCGTAGCGGCCTGAATGGCGGTGCACGCAGCGGCGTGTTAGATTTCACGATGACCCGAGAGTAAACAACCTCGTGCTTCAGTTTGGCGGCGCTGATGAAGAGACTGACCCCAACTCTCAAAGAGTTCTGCGAGAAACAAGACCTGCTGCGTTTGGCTTATGTTGACCGCGGACAGCCGCGAGTCGTGCCGGTGTGGTTCGTGGTCATCGGGCGCGACTATTACGTGGGCACGTACGCTAACAGTCCAAAGTGGAAGGCGATCAAGCGCAAGCCGCGTATCGCGTGGGTGATCGACGGTGGGAAGCAAGGCAAATACAAAGGTGTTTCAGCGTTTGGCCAGGCCGAAGAAGTCACCGACCGAAAACTGCGAGCTAAGATCTACCGAGCGCTGGGCGTGAAGTACTTCGGTTCGGCCGATCATCCGAAACACATCGAAGTATGGGGCGAGGTCGATGATCCGTCGGCAGTGTACATGCGGCTGAAAGCGGACGACGGATTCTGGTGGGAATATTGATATGAGTGCGCTGAACGAAGTTCATTGGGACGAACCGGGCAGGCTGGATACTCTGCTGACCAGGATTGATCCGGCGGTGGCGGTGCTGCTGAACAAAGCGGTCAACGGCGGCGAGCTTGACTTCGATGAGGGGCTGACGCTGGCTCGCACTCGCGGTCACGAGATGGAAGCGCTCGTCCTTGCCGCCGACCTGGTGCGCCGCGAACGAGTCGGCGACGTGATCACCTACGTTGTAAATCGCAACATCAACTTCACTAATATCTGTTTCATTGGGTGCCGCTTCTGCGCGTTCAGCCGCGCGCCTCGCGAGAAGGACGCTTACTTTCACTCGTTCGAAGAGATTCAGCGCCGCTCTCTGGAGGCATGGGAACTGGGCGCTCGCGAAGTGTGCGTGCAAGGCGGGCTGCCCCGCGATCTGGACCCTCATTACTATCGCGACCTGCTCGTGGCAATCAAACAAGCGACTCCCGAGATGCACATCCACGCGTTCTCGCCGATGGAGATTGTCTACGGCGTGGAGCTTACCGGCATGCCGCTTCAGGATTACCTTGCAATGTTAAAAGATGCCGGCCTCGGTACGTTGCCCGGCACGGCCGCTGAAATCCTGGATGACGATGTTCGTCATCAGATCGAACGCATAAAGCTGAAAGTGTCCGAGTGGCTCGACGTAATCAAGACCGCTCACCGGCTGGGCATTCGGACTACGTCGACGATGATGTACGGCCACACCGAAACCGAAGAGCACTGGGTTCGTCACCTGATGCTGCTGCGCGATGTTCAGAAAGAGACCGGCGGCTTCACTGAGTTCGTGCCGCTCGGGTTCGTACACGAGTTTACTCAGCTCTACAAATCGGGAGACGCGCGACCAGGACCGACGGTTGATGAGCATCTGAAGGTTCACGCGCTGTCGCGGCTGATGCTGCAAGGGTGGATCGACAACATACAGGTGTCTTGGGTGAAGATGTCGCGCGAGGTGACGCAGGCTTGCTTAAGGGCGGGCGCGAACGATTACGGCGGGACTTTGATGAATGAAAACATCTCGCGGCTTGCGGGAGCTACGTCAGGTGAGTACCTTGCGCCTGAAGAGTTTCACGAGCGCATCCGCGAACTGGGGCGCATCCCGGCGGAGCGAACTACTCTTTACAGGCTTGTGAAGCAGTATGAATAGTCAGCGTTCGCCTCAGGAGACAATTCTCTGTAAGATATCCCTGTTTGTTGTGGGCAGCGCTAACCAGATCGGTTATGATGAGTGACGAAGCTGTTCTGGTGAGGTGACAGATGAGTACTAAAGTCAGGGCTACGGTAGAGGACCTCTACAATGTGCCGGAACACGGCAAAGCTGAACTCATTGACGGGGAGCTGGTGCGATCTATGCCAACAGGAATGAGACCCAGCCGGGCGAGCAGCCGCATCTGGCGAAGTCTTGACGACTATGAACACGCGCACGGCGGCGGGTTCGCAGTGGGGGACAATGCAGGCTTTCTGGTTGATCTACCCAATCGTGAGTCCTTCAGTCCTGACGCTGCCTGGTACACCGGGCCACCCACCGGCATGAAATTCCTGGAAGGCGCGCCGGTTTTTGCCGCTGAAGTTCGCAGCGAGAATGATTACGGCAATGCGGCTGAGCGCGAGATGGCCGACAAACGGCGCGACTACTTTGCCGCGGGCACGCTCGTGGTCTGGGATGTGGACCTTCTGAGCGACGATGTAGTGCGAGTGTACCGGGCGAGCGAGCCGGAAGATCCGGCCATCTACCGGCGAGGCGAGATGGCCGAGGCGGAACCCGCGGTCCCGGGCTGGCGCATGCCAGTAGATGATCTCTTCCGCTAAGGCGCCGTGACTGCAAGAAGTTCTGACGCCTCCATTGTTCTCAACTCGACCTTCGGAAGTTCGCAGGAGCCTGGCGTCGAGTAGTTCACCTAGTCTCTCATCGCTTGAGCTTTGCGACTTTGCGTTTCTTTGCGTCTTTGCGCGAAACCACATTGCGCGCAAGGATGCTAAGCGCTTGCGAGCTTCAAGACTCTCGCGGCATTGTCGTGCAAGATTTTCTGCCGCACCGCCGATGAGAATCCTTCCAATGAGTCGAAGTCCGCAAGCCAGCGCTGAGGCATGATGAACGGGAAGTCGCTGCCGAATAGTATGCGGTCCTGCAAACGCCCGCGAGCTTCGTCCATTATCGCTTTAGGGACGTATTTCGGAGACCAGCCCGACAGGTCCATGAACACGTTGGACTTGTGCCCGATGATCGCAAGCATCTCTTCGTGCCACGGCCACGCCGGGTGCGCGCCGATGATTGTCAGTTCGGGAAAATCGGCGGCGACGTGATCGAGATAAATCGGCCGCGTGTAGTCGAGTCTCACTCCCATCCCGCCGGGCGTTCCCGCTCCGAGTCCATTCGTGCCGGTGTGAAACAGGGCCGGCACTCCGAGTTCGGTGATCTTCTCGTAGAGGGGATAGAACTGCTTGTCGTTCGGATAGAAGGCCTGAATGCCGGGATGAAACTTTGCTCCGATCAAGCCCAGCTCGGTGATCGCGCGCTGCATCTCGTCGACGGCGCGTTTGCCCTTCCACGGATCAACGCAAGCGAAGCCTACAAACTGGCGAGGGTATTTCTTGACGACATCAGCTACTTCATCGTTCGTAAGCGGAGGCAGGCCGGTTGCGGTCTCGGCATCCCACGCCAGCAGCACCGCCAGAATGTCGAGTTCTTCGTAGAAGCGCGCGACTTCGTCCATCTCGCGCACGGGCACTTTGCTTCGGAAGAACGCTTC
>JBGQGO010000562.1:0-4113 GCA_041497455.1 Blastocatellia bacterium
GGTCTTGCTCAATCGAGTGTGGGGCGTGACCTACTACGGCGATTCGCGCACGCTGGACGTGCACATTCGAAGGCTTCGTCAGAAGCTCGGCGACCCATCGGTGATAGAAACAGTCACGGGGATAGGATACCGGCTGGTGGCCGGGGAAAAGCGAACGGGCTGACTGTCATTTGTCATTTGTCATTGGTCATTGGTCATTTGTCATTGGTCATTTCGGGGACATCGCTTGTGCGGTGGCAGTTGACCAACGACCGATGCCGCCCATTGATGCCTCCGGCCAATGACAAATGAAAAATGGAAAATGGAAAATGGAAAATGACTCCTGATCTTCTGATATGAAGGACCTCGCGCGACGAGTCTGGCTGGTGACCTTTGCAGCGCTTCTGATCTTCGTGATCTACGAGATCATCAAGACGGTGCTGTTCCCTCACATCTCCGTCATCAGTTCGCACGTCATCACCGTGATCGTAGTCTCGGTGATGACCTTCTTCGTATCGCGTTACGCCCTCGGCCGTTACGGCCACGCTCTAGCTGAGACCCAGCGCCAGACCGCGATCACCGAAGACACAAATCGGCTGTTGGCTGGCGTCCTCGCTACAATGCGCGAGGCGGTTGTAATCGTCGACTCACAGATGCGAGTTGCGCTCTACAACGACGCTGCGGCGCCGATGTTCAAGCTGCCCGCGACAGACGCAGGCCGGCCCCGCCCGCGCACAAGAACCGCAATCGACGAAGCTTTGGACGAGGAAGAGCCAGCCGCGCGTGCGCGGCGTCCCTTCGTTCAAGCTTCAAGCGGCGTGGGCGATTCGACTCGGGCGTACCGTTTAACCGACGTCACTCGCGACCCTGCGATCAACACTGCTTTCAGGAGCGTGCTGGAAAAGAGGACCCCGGTCGAGTTGCGAGTCGAAGTGGCGGACCGCGACCATCGCAGCTTTCAGTTGAACGTCGCGCCGCTTGGCGGTGATCTCGCGGTGGGAGTCTTCTTCGACATCACTCAGCTCGAGAGGCTCGAGCGCGTCCGCCGGGAATTCTTTGCAAACCTTTCGCACGAGCTGCGCACGCCGCTGACGGCAATGCTTGCGTGCTCTGAGACCCTAATGGCCGGCGCAATAGATGACCCGGGCAACAGGACCAGGTTCGTCGAAACTCTACACAAGCACGCGACGCGGATGAGCGAGTTGATCTCGAACATCTCGGACCTGTCAGCCATCGAGTCGGGTCAAGTCGAGCTTACGCTAAAGCCGCTAAGGCTACGCCGGGTCGTCGCCGATGTCGTTGCTTTGGCTGAATCGCGACAGGCAGACCCCAACATATCTTTCAGCATATCGATTCCGGACAGCGTCCTTGTGCAAGCCGATCGCACCCGGCTCGAGCAGATTCTATACAACCTGATTGACAACGCAGTGAAGTTCAACCGGCCGGGCGGCTCGATCAGCGTCTCTGCGGAAGAGGCAGACGGCTGTGTCGCCATAAGCATCGAGGACACGGGCGCCGGCATAGCGGCGCTGGATCTGCCGCGCGTGTTCGAGCGGCTCTATCGCGGGGACAAGTCTCGTTCGCGCAAGACCGAGGGCGCCGGGCTGGGGCTCGCAATCGTAAAACATCTCGTGCACGCCCACGGGGGTGAGCTATCGGTTGTCAGCGAGTTGGGTCAAGGCTCGCGGTTCACATTCACACTTCCAGTTGCAGCCCAAGCGGCGGAATTGGCGGGATGAGATTCGAGAGGCTGACTCGCGGGTTTTTCGCTAGCCCAGGCGTTTACGCCTGGGGTGAAAGTGCGGCCGCTTCTTTTCCCTAGGGTCCGTCTGAAATTCTGGCCGGGTCGTACTCCACTTCGGACCGAGCCTTGACCTTACTCATCTTGCATCTGTCTTCGCCTTCGCCGACGCAGCCCGGCTGAGCAGATCGGGTGACCTCATCCGATGGCAATGTTCCTCGAAGCTCCGACCCGGTCCCTTCCAACGAAGATCTTCGAGCGAATCAAAGACGGGCGCGTCCAATCGTAAAGTCGCGAGTGTGCGAAACAACAGAGCATCCGTCCACGACCCGAACAGCGACGCCGCCAGCCGCTCAGCGCTACGAATCGATGGATGCCAATCTCGGAAATCCTTCGGAATGTCTTCAAGGTGGGCATACTGAGATAACACCAACGCCGCTCCTTTTGGACCCCATCCGGCCACGCCTGGAAAGCCATCAGCGCTGTCGCCGACCACCGCCAGGTAGTCCGGAATCGATTCCGGCTTCACGCCAAATTTAGCCACGACGCCGGCTTCGTCGCGCAAGACGTCGCGCCTGCGATCCAGTTGAACGACTCGCGTGCCCACGACGCACTGACTGAGGTCCTTATCCGGTGTACAAATGATTACCTGCCTCACGCGGTCATCCAGCGCCGCCTTAGCCGCCGCGGCAGCGAGCGCATCATCGGCTTCATAGTAGACCATCGGCCACACCACGACTCCCATTGCTTCCAGCGCCTCTTCAAGAACGGGAAACTGTGAGAGCAACTCCGGAGGGACGCCTTCGCTGGTTTTGTATCCGGGATAGAGGTCATTCCGAAACGACTCGACTACGTGATCGGTTGCAACGCCGATGTGGGTAGCGCCTCGTTCGATCATGGACAAAACGGAATGGAGCACGCCGCGGACCGCACCGATTTCCTGTCCATTCAAATCCGACGCAGCCGGCACTGCGAAAAAGTGCCGGAACAGTTCATACGTCCCGTCTATCAAGTGCACATCCATGCGACTCCGTCCTCGGCCTGGATCTTGTGATGCGTGATCCCCAAGCGTAACAGACGTCTATTTCTGTGTGGCTGGCTTTCGTTGCTTATTTACACTTTACCGCGTGGCCCTCTCCTATTTCATATCTCCCAGCATCACCCACTCTTCTTTGAAGTGTGCATGCTTGATAGATTTTCTGGCCGGTTTGCCTTCAGCATCCAGCGGCACATCTTTCTTGTTCAGATGGTAGCTGTAACTCGCATGCAACGAACCGTCTCGCGCCTGGATGATCGAAGGGTAGTGGAACGCTCCGGCCTCGGGACCCATTGGCTCGACTTCGAGATGACGCTTCCATCTCCACGTCTGTCCTTCATCTGTGGAAATAGACACAGCCAGACTATTGCGACCGAGCTCGGTGTCGTTATAGATCAACGCCCAGTGACCGTTACTGAGTGATATTATTTCAGCCCCTGACCCCGGGTTGGGGATTGAGCTATCCACAACTGGGCTCCATGTGTTACCGGCGTCGCGCGACTCGCTCATGTGGAGCCGCTTCGGAGGCGGGCCGTTGTCTCGCATCAGAGCTAACAACGTACCGTCCTTCTTCCTGACAATACTCGGCTGAATGTTACCGTCTCCGACAAGCGGCGTACTGGTTGTCCAGTTCTTACCCCAATCATCAGTAATCGCCATCAACGAAAAAGAAAAACCATCCGAGTAAAGAGGCACGATCAGTCTCTTTCCATCCAGAACAAAAGGGTGGGCTCGCGTCATCCAGCCCAGGCGGCGAAAAAACTTGTCGGCCGCGTTCTTCTTCGTCCGCTCGATGTAATCCCTGATGACCTTTTGTCGTTCCGGCGGCACGTCCTTGTTGGCGGTCTCAAAAGCGGCGACTGCTTGAGTCACTGTCGCTTCGAACTCAGGCTCAGGGGTGACGTGCAAGACCTCGTTCACATCCCAGCGAGGCGGGCCCTCCTCTCTCTGATAGTCTGATGATACGCGGTACTTCATCAGTTGTGCCAGCTTTCCAGCGGGAAGATGAGCTCAGCCTCATAAAGAGCCGGCGCGGTGCGCAGCGCCGAGACGCCCGTCGAGAGGGCAATGAATACGCCGCAGAGAGAAGCGATAAGGATCTTGTTCATACCTAACTCAGATCATGTCAACTCTATTTGAAACACATTTCGAGCGAACCGCAAGGCGTTTTCCTGCCAGTCGCGTCGGACCACTTAACAAAGTGGTTTCTGCTTGGAACCAGATTCAGGAACCTGATGGAAGGAGATGTCTACGCTCCGAACCATCTCTTGAGTCCGTCTGGATAGGTTGACAGGTCGAGCCAGTCGAGGCCGTTCAGCACTTTGCTGGTCTTCTTCGTCGCGGGATCGTACACGTA
>JBGQGO010000563.1:0-4101 GCA_041497455.1 Blastocatellia bacterium
CAATGCGGGTCGATAACGCCGAGGTAACTCACATCATCACCGTCGGCGAAGACATAACTGACCAGAAAAAAATGAACGAGGCAATCATCCACGCTGAGAAGCTCGCCTCGATTGGCAGGCTTGCCGCCGGCGTGGTGCATGAGATCAACAACCCCCTGGCTACTATCGCCGCCTGTTCTGAGGCGCTGACCGCGCGCGTCGAGGACGTGCAGGACGCCGAGCTGCATCAGGACTTCGGCGAGTATTTGCAGATCATTCGCGATGAAGCGTTCAGGTGCAAGACGATAACAAACAGCCTGCTCGAATTCTCACACCAGCGTCAGGCAGAAAAGCTTGCGGGTGATATCAACCAGATCATCGAGCAGACGCTTCAGCTCATCAAGCATCATCCGAAACTCGGTAAGATGCGCGTCATCAAAGAACTCGATCCCTCGCTCGCGCCTGTTTACGTAAACGAAGGCCAGATGAAGCAAGTGTTCATCGCGCTGATGTCGAATTCGTTTGACGCGATGGAGGCCGAAGGCAGTCTGACTATTCGGACGCACTGGAGTGATTCAGAAACAGAGCACCACGTCTGCGTTGAGATCAGCGACACCGGCTGCGGAATCCCCGCCCAGCATCTCGCGAAAATTTTTGACCCCTTCTTTACAACCAAGCCTCTCGGGCGCGGGACCGGTCTCGGGCTATCGGTCTGCTACGGGATCGTTTCCGAACACGGCGGAAGAATCGAGGTCGATTCAACCGAAGGCGTGGGGACGACCTTCCGCCTAATGTTACCGCCTCATCAAGAGCTGAGCGCGCATGCGCGAGAGCAATCATTCGAAAGCATACTCGAAATGGAGGGAGTGCTGTGAGTTCAAATCCAAGCATAAAACTGCTAATCGCCGAGGACGAAAAGAATCTCGGGGTGGTTCTTCAAAAAGAGCTGTCGAGGCTCGGCCATCAGGTCACGCTGGTGCACGATGCGGAGGCTGCGATCAAGACGGCGCGCGAAGCCGAGTTCGACGTTGCGCTGCTCGACATAATGATGCCGGGCCGCAGCGGCCTCGAGGTTCTTCGCGAGCTTCGGCAACAGGAACAGCCGCCTGAAGTGTTGATGATGACCGGCCACGCGACGGTGGAGACAGCGCTGCAGGCGATGAAGCTCGGCGCGTACGACTACCTTACAAAACCATGCCACATTCGCGAGCTTGAAGCGATCATCAACAAGGCTTATGAGAAACGCCAGCTCAGGCTCGAGAACATGATTCTGCAGTCGCGTCTCACCTACAAAGAAAAGGCGCCGGACATCGTCGTGCGCAGTCAGAAGATGAACGACGTAATGGCGCTTGTGCGCAAGATTGCTCCGTCTAACGCAACCGTGCTGGTGACCGGCGACTCAGGCACGGGAAAAGAACTGGTAGCGAATACGGTTCACTGCTTTTCGCCGCGGCACGGCGGACCGTTCATCGACATAAGCTGCGCTGCGATTCAAGAGACGCTGCTTGAATCCGAGCTTTTTGGCTACGAGCCGGGCGCATTCACCGGCGCGCGAAAACGCAAGCTCGGGCTGTTGGAGCTCGCTCACGGAGGCACGTTGTTTCTCGATGAGATCGGCGAGATGAGTTTGACGCTTCAGTCAAAACTGCTGCGAGTGCTCGAGACGCAGATGTTTTATCGGGTGGGCGGAACCAAGAAAGTCGAAGTCGATGTGCGATTCATCGCGGCCACCAACCGCGACCTGAATCAAGACGTAGTCGAAGGAAAGTTCAGAAGCGACCTTCTCTTCCGCATAAACAACTTCACGATCAAGCTTCCGGCGCTGCGCGAACGACCCGAAGACATTCCAGCGCTCGCCGAACATTTCCTCGGCCGCGTGAGCGGCGGAGAACACGCGCGCTTGAGCGACGACGCGATGCAGGTGCTGATGAACTACTCGTGGCCCGGGAATGTCCGCGAGCTGAGAAACGTGATCGAACGCGCGGTGATACTTTCAACCAGCAATGAAATAGGAGCCGAAGACTTGCCGATCGAGCTTCGCACCCACCGCATGATCACCGCCGACTCCGACGATGACGACGAGTCGCGGGCGGGCAGTCTCGACGAGCTGCGTCGAAAGCAGATACTCACGGTGCTCGAAGAGACGGGCTGGCATCAAGGCAAAGCTTCGGAGATTCTCGGTATCTCGCCGAGCACGCTGTACCGGCAGCTCAAGTCTTATGGGCTCACCCGGTCGAGGAGGATCCACGAGCAGGTGTTCTGATTCGGTTGCCGCAAGATTTCGGAGCTAGCAACTTCTATTTGGACTGCGGCGGTCCAAATACCCGCCATCCCTGCGCCATCCAGTTGCGCTTGTGCGCGCGCGTTCGCTAAGCTTAATCCACTAATCTTGTCGCAGTGAGGATGAAAAGCATGAACGACACTGGTAACGAAAGCGGGTTCGCCGGGCAGAAACACCAGGATCCTTGGAAGAAACGCCAAGGCGCGCGCGGCGCGTGGATCGCGGTCACTCTCATAGTCGCCGCGTTGGTGACCACAGTGGCTATCATTCAAGGCGCGTATCACCGCTCGTCGAGGAACGTGCCTGAGCTTCCCGAGTCGCGCAAGGTCGCATCGGGCGTCGCGCCGTCCCCAGGCGAATTGTCTGTCTCGTTTCGCGAAGTCGCTAAAGCTGTCAAGCCGGCAGTTGTCTATATCAACGTCGTCGAAAGAGCTGACAGCGACTCAGATCACCCCGACATTTTTGGCCTGCCCGGACCGACCATTCCACGAAAGCGTGAGGGCGCAGGCTCTGGCTTCATTGTTACGGAAGACGGTTACATTCTCACCAACAATCACGTCGTCGGCGCCGCGAGCAAGATCAACGTGACGCTCGCCGATGGGCGCAAGTTCAAAGCTGATGTGGTCGGCAAGGACGCCGGGACCGATCTCGCGGTCATCAAGATCGATACGGTAGGCTTGCCGGTTGCGGTGCTCGGCAATTCGGACGAGCTTCAGCAAGGCGATTGGGTGCTCGCTCTTGGTAGCCCGTTCGGGCTGCAGCAAACACTGACGGCTGGCATCGTCAGCGCGACCGGCCGCGAGCTTCGGGTTGATCCCAACGTTCAAATGTTCAGCCGTTTCATTCAGACCGATGCCTCGATCAACCCCGGTAACTCGGGGGGTCCACTCGTGAACATGGAGGGAGAAGTTGTCGGGATCAACACGATGATCCTGACCGGGGGCCAGTTCAGTCAGGGCAACATCGGAATCGGCTTTGCCATAGCTTCAAACGCCGCGCGCGACGTGTTTCCGCAGCTCGTAAAAGGCGGCAAGGTCAGCCGTGGCTACCTAGGTGTGCTCGTCACCGATCTCGACAACGCCAAGGCTCACGCCGTCGGGTTGGAGCCAAAGTCTGGCGTCTTCGTGGGCGACGTACCTGACCCGAACAGCCCGGCTGGCAAAGCTGGATTGAAACCCAAGGATGTGATAACAGCCTTTGACGGCAAGCCCGTAAAGGCGGCGCAAGAATTGACCGATGCTGTGGCCTCGACACCTGTCGGTCAACGAGCCAAGGTGGACTTCGTTCGAAACGGCCAGCCCCAGGCGCTAACCGTAGAGCTTGCAGAGCGGCCGGCCGACGCCACTGCTCGCTCGTTTTCGCCGAGAGGCGACGAGGAAGAACAGAACGGACCGGTTAAGCAGACTAGCCTGGGCATCCAGGCTCGTACTGTGACACCGGAGATGGCTGAACAGATGAAGCCGAAGCTCAAGAGATCGAGCGGCGCTTTGGTGATTGCTGTTCAACCCAATAGTCCCGCGGCCGAAGCGGGCGTACAGCACGGCGACGTGATTCACGGATTCGATCGCACCGAGGTAAACAGCGTCGAGGACCTCCTCGAAGCGTCGAAGTCGCTCAAGGTCGGAGAGTACATGCTTGAGGTCGAGCGAAGGGGGCAGACCGTCTACTTGACGGTGACGATCGAGTGATCAATCCCCGGTCACAACTCACAAAACGTTTAAGGGCGGGCTTTGACCCGCCCTTAACTTTCTCCGTTCGAACCTTCGCGGTCACATCGCAAGCCCGCCATCGGCCTGTATTACCTGCCCAGTGATATATCGAGCATCGTCAGACAGCAGAAA
>JBGQGO010000564.1:0-4072 GCA_041497455.1 Blastocatellia bacterium
ATCCGCACAACGTTGTCCGTGCGACGTTTGAAGGGCTGAGGAGCCTGAAGGATCCAGCCGCCGTCGCGCGGCTCAGGCGGCACATGTCAGATGAGGCTCAAACCGCGTGACGTGGGCAAAGGGCTAAGGCAAAGAGCCAAGCGAGGGGAGTTCAAGATGGCGAAGGCTAAGGGCAAAGCGAGCGACACTCAGGCTACGATAAAGATCCAATGGTATCGATCCACCATTGCAACACCGAAGGCGCACAAGGAACTCGTGCGCAGCCTCGGGCTTACGAAGCTCAACCAGGTTGTTGAGCGGCCCGACACGGCGTCGATGCGTGGAATGGTGAAGAAGGTGCCGCACCTGCTGAGGATTGTCGAATAACCGCGACGAGCATTCCGGGAATTGAAAATTGAGAATTGAAAATTGAAAATTGCAAATTGACGAATGCAAAATTGGAGCAAACAATGGCACTAGGAATACACAATATCGGGGCGCCGGAAGGCGCGAACAGAAATAAGAAGCGAGTGGGACGTGGCCCGGGCTCGGGACACGGCAAGACTTCTACGCGAGGGCACAAGGGTCAGAAGTCACGCTCAGGTTACTCTGGCCGCGCTGGGTTTGAGGGCGGACAGATGCCGCTCCAACGAAGATTGCCGAAGCGCGGGTTCACCAACATCTTCAAGAAGGAATGGATCGAAGTAAACCTCGCCGATCTGGATCAGCGCTTCGAGCCGTCCGACAGCATCACTCCAGAGCTTATGGCCGAGCGGGGCATGATAAAAAAAGGCAAGCTCAACCGTTACCACGGCGTAGTGGTGCTGGGCAAAGGCAAGCTGACAAAGGCGCTCAACATTACGGCTAATCGCTTCAGCGAGGCGGCGCGAGAAAAGATCGAGGCTGCTGGTGGCGTGGCGACTGTTGTCTCACCCACGGCTGAGGCGGCCGAAGCCAAGTCTGATGAGTAACCGCGGGCGGCAGGTCAGCCGGAGGGGTTCAAGGTCATGATCGAGAATTTCATCAACAGCGTGCGCAACATCTTCGCGGTGCCTGAACTGCGCAGACGTGTTTTCTTCACGCTTGCGATGCTGGCGATCTACCGCATAGGTTCGCACGTGCGGACGCCTGGCATAGACCCCGACGCTCTGGCCGCACTCTGGAACACGGGCGATCTGCAGCGCAGCCTGGCGGGCGTGATGGATCTGTTCTCGGGCGGAAACTTCAAAGTCGTTTCGATATTTGCGCTCGGAATCACTCCCTACATCACGGCGTCGATCATACTTCAGTTGATGACGGTGGTGAGCGTGCGGCTCAAAGCGCTTCAAGAGGAAGGCGATCTCGGCCGAAGAAAAATCACCCAGTATACCCGCTACCTCACGGTCGTGCTTTGTTCGGTACAGTCGTTCGGCATCGCGTACTGGCTGCAGAGCCAGGTGACCGGCACCGGAACGCTGGTGCGCAGCCCCGGCGTCGGCTTTATTGCGATGACGATGCTGACGCTTGCGACCGGCACGACGTTCATCATGTGGCTTGGCGAACAGATAACCGAGCGCGGGGTTGGCAACGGAATAAGTTTGATAATCTTCGCGGGTATCGTGCTCAGGTTACCGTCGGCAGCCCAGACGATGTATGAGAAGCTGACCAGCGGTGGAACCGGCACTGCGCTCGGAGTGATCGCCTTGTTCCTCGTGATGGTGCTTATCATCGCGGGCATCGTTTTTGTTGAGCGCGGGTTCCGGAAGGTGCCAATAAATCACGCGCGGCGCATGGTTGGCCGCCAGTCGATACCGCAGCAACAGACTCACATGCCGTTGAAGGTCAACATGGGGGGCGTCATTCCAGTGATCTTTGCGTCATCGATCCTGGCCTTCCCGCAGACAATTCTCGGCTTTATCGGAACCGATCCGACCCAGACGACCGGGTGGCGCGCGTGGCTTGCAAGGGTTGCTGTGGAGATGGGCGGGCAAGGGCATCCGCTGCACTATCTCATCTATGCCACGGCGATAATCTTCTTCACGTTCTTCTACGTTTCGATCATCTTCAACACTGACGAAGTTGCGAACAATCTTCGAAAGAACGGCGCGTTCGTACCGGGCATTCGGCCGGGCAAGCGCACGGCAGATCACTTGAATGAGATACTGACGCGGTTGACGACGGTTGGCGCCACATACCTGGCGATGGTTGCGCTGCTGCCGCAGTTCCTGCTTCAGGGATTTCAGTTCCAGTACCTTCCGCTCATCGGGCCGTCGATTGACAACTTGCTTCGGTCCAATCCGTTGACGTCGTGGTTGACGACCGGGATCGGCGTAAACTTCTTCTTCGGGGGAACCAGCTTGCTGATCGTAATCGGCGTAGCGATGGATACAATGAATCAGATCGAGTCTCAACTGATCATGCGCCACTACGATGGATTCCTCGGTCCGCGAGGCCGGCGCATGCGCGGGCGCCGCAGCTACTAAAGACTGATATGCCTGACATCACCGTCTTGATGGGGCCGCAGGGCGCGGGTAAGGGCACTCAGGCGCATCTGCTTGCCGAGAGACTCAAGCTCCCTTTGGTTGCTACGGGAGACATCCTGCGCGAGATGGCGCACAGCGACGCGACGCTTGGGTTGCAAGTTCGGAAGGTGCAGGCGGCGGGCCAGCTTGTTTCAGACGACATCCTCGCCGAAGTGGTGAAAACTCGTTTGAGCCGATCGGATTGTGAAGGTGGTTGCGTACTCGATGGTTTTCCAAGAACGCTTCCGCAAGTGCGGCTGCTGGAGACGATCGCGGAACACCTCGGACATCGGATCACCGTCATAAGCATCGAGGTGCCGCGAGAGCTCCTGTTCAAACGGTTGGCGGGCCGGCGCACGTGCAGCGCTTGCGGCGCCATATACAGCATCTACTTCAAGCCGAGCAAGAACGAAGGAGTTTGTGATCTGGACGGTCAGCCGCTGTTCACCAGATCGGATGATAACGAAGAAGCAATAGCTCAACGGCTCGCGCTTTATGACGAGAAGACGCGGCCGCTGCTCGATTACTACGCGGAGTCGGGCCGGTTGTACAAGATTGACGGCACAGGGGCGCCCGAGGATGTGTTCGGCCGGATCGTGAGCATTTTAGGAAGGCACGCAGCGTTTGATGCCATCTGATTTAGCGTCGCGATTTCATTGGCAGCTCTCATGATCATTCGAAAGTCCAAGACCGAGATCGAGAGGATGCGAGCTTCAGGGCTCATAGTTGCACGGGTGCTGGAGCGATTAGCGGAAATGGTCGCGCCTGGCATAACTACTCGCGACCTGGATCACGAAGCCGAGCGAATGATCGTGGGCGCCGGAGCGTATCCGACGTTCAAAGGGTATCACGGCTTCCCCAGTTCAATTTGCGCATCAATAAACGACGAGGTCGTCCACGGAATTCCGAGCAAGCGGAAGCTGCGAAGCGGCGACATCGTGGGGATCGACTGCGGCGCAACCTACATGGGATATGTGGGTGACGCCGCTGTTACTATTCCGGTAGGGAACGTGAGTGACGCGGTGAAGCGACTGCTGGACGCCACGCAGCGGTCGCTCTACAAGGCTATTGAAAAATGCCGGATTGGCAATAGACTCGGCGATGTATGCAACGCGGTGCAGTCGTACGTCGAGCCGCTCGGCTACTCGGTCGTCAAGAACTACTGCGGGCACGGCGTGGGACGTGCGATGCACGAAGAGCCGCAGGTGCCGAATTACGGTAAGCCGGGAACGGGCCCCGTCCTGCGAGAAGGATGGGTGATTGCAATTGAGCCTATGATCAACCTGGGGCACGAAGACGTGAAAATGCTATCCGATGGCTGGACGGTGATAACACTTGACGGCCAGCCTTCGGCTCATTTCGAGCACACGGTTGCGATTACTCAGGACGGTCCTCAGATACTGACGCTGCTGGATGACGCGGCAGCGGTGGTGGAAGTAGCATAAAAGCGTGTTTGGAGCAGGGCAAGAAAACAAATTAGCATAGGCCAAAGTCTATGCTACGCGTGAGCGGGTTGCCGGTTGCGACTGCCGATGCTAAAATAGCCGTTTGTCATCCATGACATTTTCCCGGCATAGCAGTCACGTCACGGC
>JBGQGO010000565.1:0-4070 GCA_041497455.1 Blastocatellia bacterium
CCGAGCAAGGCATAATCGGTGTTCGCCTTCATCAGATCGAAGTTGGCATTCAGCGCTTGCCCGCCGGTGAAGTTGCCTGCCGCGCTCGGCGTGATCGTGCTCTCTTGAGTGAACACGTTGACGCCGCGTTTTTGAATGTCGGCTATAGTCGTCAGGCGCGCGGCCTGCCCTGGCAGTTCCGAGTAGTAGATCAGCGCCGCGCCTTGCTCGAACTGGCCGCCGACGGCCGAGCCGGTGATTTCGGCGATCAGGTTATCCTGCGGTACCAATTTCTGGAACGTGTACCACGGAAGCATCTCAATCACGGACGCGGCCGGATTGCGAACGCGAATACCCTGCACGTTGTCATGCAGTTTCGGCGAACGGATGCGGAACACTCCGGCCGCCTGATTCTTCGCCCACATTTGGACTAAGCGAACGTCGGCGGTGAACGGTGCATTGCGAACGGTCAGCGACAGACCCGCGGACATTGTGAGTCCGGTGAAAGTTGCGCTCGGCGCGGTTGCTTGCCCTGCGATTACTTCAAGCCCTGCTCCCATGTGTGTTTACCTTTTCCCTTTCTCTGTCGATCGCGCCACTACTGGCCGAGCTTCTTCTTCCGCAGAGCGTCCGCGATGATTGCCACGCGCTGGATATTGTTCGGACTGCCGCGCGGCGCCCGCGGGGGAAGTGTGAGCCCCGAGAGCGTGTCGAGATACGGCTGAACGCCGTTCTGCCAATTTGGTCCGGCCGCGCCAACGCCTGTCGGGTAGCGTTGCGCGCCGACGCCCGCGGCCCGTGACACGTACTTTGCTGAGCCTGCTTTGACGACGCCTTTCGCGAAGCGTCCGGCCGAGATCGCCGCGTTGACGCCCGCGCCGTAAGCATCGGCGGATGCGGCCGTTTTCGCTTGCCAGTTATCGCCTGCGGCCTGCACACCCTTTTGATAGTCGCCGCCCGCGGCCTGAGCCCGCGCGACAAACTTCGCGGCCGAGCTGGCCGCATCCTTCACGTTTAAACCCATGCGGTGGTACTCCTTTGGTAACTGGACCGTATCGCCTTTCGTTCGCCTTGTGAATACAGATGCTAGGCATCATAATTGACGGGAGCGCAACCGCGGCCCGTATCAGCGTAAGGGGAAACATGAACTACGGGTATCCGAGAAGCTGACGGCCGCGGGGGCCTCCGGAGGCTCTATGAAATTCACGTTTTGGGCGATCGGCGTACCGTTCGGGCTCGCCGCAATTCAAGCTGCGATGAGTTCCCCAGGTCACGGCGCGCCACTTGGCGCGGCCGTCGCTGTGGTAACGGTTGGCTGGCTGTTGGTGGGTGTTCCGGCCGCGGTCTGCTACTGGGTTGTACGCTTGGTTCGCGTGGCATGGAGGGCGAATTGAGCGCGCCAGGTGATGGGCCCGCGATCGTGAACTCCACAGAGCGCGCGATCGTTCGCCTGACATTGATGGCGCGCTATCACGCATTTTCCGAAGCGGTTCACACGATGGACGACGTTTTCAACCCTGGCGATTGGCAGAAGCTACGCACGGCCCTGGCCGGTCTGCGCGATGAAGCACTCCAAGCTATCCGCGAACTCTGAAGCGATGCCCACGCTAAAGCGTCGCCGTCATCCGCGAGTGCCCGAGTTCCCGCCGCTGGAAGAACTCGCGCCGGGCTCTCCGTTCAATCCCTACGCTCTGTTTGAAGGTTGGTCGATTCGTAAGGCGATCGCCGGCGCGCCGAAGTTGCGGGCTGGCGCAAAGCTGGTATGGCTGATCCTTGCCGATCAGGTGTACAGCTCGGATTACGACTCACACAGTGAGCGAACCCTGGCGACTTTGGTTAGCGTCTCGGTTCGCCAGTTCCGGCGTTACCTGCGAGCGCTTGGCAAGGCGAAATTGGTACACGTGGCACCCGATATCGGGCGTCAGAACTACACGTGGTTGCTCTGGCACCCGCTCTTCGCCTATTGTTCGCCTTTACCCCCGGTCAGAAGTGTCCGGGGGGTCCGGACAGAAGTGTCCGTAGGGTCCGGACAAGAATGGCCTACACAGAGGAATGTTCAGAGGAACTATCAGAGGATGGGTAGTGCTGACGATCGAAACGGTACAAGTAATAGGACCACGCCTGACTGGAACGGGGGAAGAGAAGGCGAAATCCTCGAATCCGCGCCCGAGGGCCCGCCACTGGCGATAACGAGTAGTCGGTCTACCCGCGTTCGCCCCTCTTCTGAGCGTACCCGCAATACCCCTTCGAGCGATGCCGCGCAAAGCGAAACTATAGCCGTCGCGAAAGATGCCCGCGCGTTCTGGTATGCGCTAGAGCCCGCGGTGAAACGCAACCGGTGGGAACAAGCAGCGCGGGCGCATGGACGTATCACTCACTTCAGACAATTCCTGAAAGATAGCGACGCGGTGATTCAGCGTCAGGCGCAATACGAGATGGCCTCCGCGCTCGCCGAATTGAACGGGCTCGGCTTCACACTTCACTCCCATGGAAAGGGCACACGATGAACACCACACCACAGCCTGAAAAATTTCCGAACCGCGGCCGCTCTGCTGTCGAGCATCGCGCGGTCACGGCCCAAGCGATCGCCGATTCGATCGCCCAAGCCGATTTGCAGATAGCTACCTGGCTCGACGGCTTGGCCGAGAAGGTGAACGCCGCGCGCAACCAGTACTGGCGCGGTGTCATCTCCAACAATGAATTTCAGAATGCGCTCGATCGAGCGCTCGAAGAGATGAGCGCGGTTTCGCGTCTGTTGCGCTTCCGGCCCATTCAGATCACTAGGCCGCGCGGATGAGCTACAACAAAAACTCCTTTCGTCCGCGGCCGCGCCCGAAATTCTGTGCCAGTTTTCGCGGCCTGAAGGTCCGATCGTTCGGCATAGAGCGGATCTTAAAGGCTGATGCCGCTATCGAACTCCGACCACTCAGCACGCGCTCTGCGTTGTATGGGGTCTACCATTCGGACACGAACGGCCGGCTGGTACCGCGTGGCTATTGTCTACGCGATGCGAAGGCGGCCGCCGAAGCCATGTTTCAAGAACAGCTCACACCCTGGGAGGAAGTAAAGCCATGCTCAAGCCGATAGTCGTACCGTGCCCGCGATGCGCCGCGCCCGTCGAGCTGCTGGTGACGGATCAGTTCACCATTATCAATGGCCCCTACGTTTCCGGAATGCTGGTGCAGCATCCGGACCATACGACGTGCCTGAACTGTGGAACGATCTGTGCGCCTGCAATCACGGGGGTAGCGAATCTGGTAATCATCGCTTCGGCGGTTCCCCCGCGCGAGGAAGTGAAGCGCATCTTAGCGATCGGGTGAACGGAAAGAGGATACTTTGAAAATCACGATCGAAAACACTACGAAGGTTGTCGAGCTGAACGGCGTGCCTGCACGCATCTGGGAAGGGCACACTGACAGCGGTATTCCGGTCCACTGCTACATCACGCGCGTGGCAGTGAAGGAAGGCCTTGACTGTACGCAATTTGAACGTGAGTTGGCCGCACAGCGCAAACCATCGGCCGCGATCGAGGCGATTCCGCTAAGGTTGATACTCTGAACACTCACGGCACCGCGACAGAGGGGAACACTTCCACAGTGATGCCGTGATTCTGTAAGATCGCCTGCACGTCAGGCTCGATCGTGGCGCCCGCGGCTATCATGTGCACCGCAGCAAAGTCGGAGTTGGCTTGCTGTAAAAGTGTCTGGTAGGTGAGCAACTGGCCGAGCGCGCTCGCGCCGATGCGGATCTTGACTTCGACGATCGTCGCCACGTTGCCCGCGGTGAGTATCATGTCCGCGCGTTTCGCCGTCGATGCGCGGACAAATTTCTGCATGTAATCCGGTGAGCCAGGTGGTAGCTTCACGCCTTCCCCAAGCCGCACGTTGAAGTTCACTGTGTCGTAGTCGCGCCAGTGATCGTTGAGCCAGGCGAGCGCGATCGCACTCTCAACGGCCGTCAGCGCCGGAAGGTTCTGCAACGTGCGGATGTAGTCAATCTGTGAGAGTGGCATAGGTTCGAGTCAGGCGACGCGCGAGAGCGCGTGTCTCTGCGATGGGGATCTCGGGCTGTATCGCGGCCGCCACGTTGCC
>JBGQGO010000566.1:0-4069 GCA_041497455.1 Blastocatellia bacterium
AACTTGTTTCGCAGCGTTGACACTTACCTGATTCAGAACCCGATTGGAAGATTGTGGCTGACGCCGGGAGTTATCTTCAGCGAGTTCAGCGGCGTGATTCCCGATCTGGTTTTTGTGAGCCACGAGCGGCGCAACGAGATCGCCTCTGGGGACCGGATAATTGGCGCGCCAGATCTGGTGATTGAGATAGTTTCACCAGGAGCCGAGAATGCGCGACGTGACCGGCTCGCCAAACGGCAGCTCTACGGCAAGTACGGTGTGACGGAATATTGGATCGTCGACTTCGAGAAACGCACCGTCGAAGTCTACCTGCTTCAGGGGCAGACCCTGAAACTTCAGTCAATCTTAACCGGGCAAAACGAGATCACAAGTTCCGTTCTGCCCGGATACCGCTGCAAAGTCGAGACGATCTTTTCGATTTGAGCCGCTCCGAGTGTTAAGCAGCACTCTTGACGCAAATTTCGGGAATAATATAGTTGGCTAACCCACCACGCGCCTCGGGTGTAAGCTTGAGTCGGCGTGACAGGCCAACGATTTAGTCTCGTGTGATAAAGAAAAAAAGTCATTATTCGTCATCTTCAGCAGCGACTGGGCTTCTTCCTGTACTCGGCCTTGAGTTCTACCTTTCGGTGAGGAGTGTTTGGTTTCATATGCTTTTTCCAAGGCCACATTGCTAGGCAATCCACTCGCAGTAGCTCGTCTAGGCGACCAGTGCCACACAAGACTAAGTCTCCGTCTTTGATCGCACAATCCACATTTATGATTGCGTAGGAGTCCTTCGGGTAACCTTCGACGCTTCGCAGCTTCACTGCCGTATCTCTTCATGCGGCGAGAGAGGGTTTGGGCGGGTGAACATCCTTGGCGTCCAACCTCTTAAATGAAATCTTCCTCCGCTTCAGAATCCTGAGATGTTCCTGCTGTACGCCGTACGTGTTTTGAGAGAGGCACGAGACAGGAATGCCGCTCTTTGCCAACGCTAGGAAACCAACTGCGTCTTCCTTTTCCGGGATTCGAATGTAAATCATTTCGAGCTTTCCAACTCAGCAAGCTACCTAGAGGCAAGACTGGCTTGAAGACCCCTTCCCAGTTTCCGCTCGATGCGATCGAGGCGTACTTCAACCGAATCAATCCGCTGGTCGAGCCGCTTCTCCACCTCTTCAACTCGGCTCTCCACCGAATCGAATCGCGCGTCAAAGCGCTTACCGAGTTCTTCAACTACTCTCTCGGTAATCCGCTGGTTGAGCCACGACGCGCCGAAGATGGAGAGCACCAGTGCAAACACGGTGATCGCGGCGGAAAGTATGGCAATGCCTTGACTCATACGGCGTTTAGGATACTGGAATCTGAAGTCCTTGACTACCCGTTGAGCGCCAAGCTATAACCCTTATCACGACGCTTGCTGGAAAGGGACACCATGAAAACACTGCTGTTAAACCCGCCTTCGTTTCCGAATTTTGACGGCGGCGCCGGTTCGCGCTGGCCCGCCGCGCGCGAGATCTCGTCATTCTGGTATCCGGTGTGGCTCGCTTACCCTGCGGGCTTGATCAAAGAGAGCCGGCTGCTTGACGCAGGTCCGCACGGCGTCACGCCAGAAGAGACTATCCAGATTGCGAAAGACTATGATTTCGTGGCGCTGTACACCAGCACGCCGGGATGGAAGAACGATGTGCGACTTGGCGAGATGATGAAGGCGGCAAAGCCCAGTCTAAAGCTAGCGTTCGTTGGGCCGCCGGTCACGTCGCAGCCCGATCAGGCGTTGAATTCGTCTGAGGCGATTGATTTCGTTGTGAGAAAAGAGATCGACTATGCGCTCAAGGAATTCACCGAGGGGAAGAGGCTCGAAGATATCCAGGGTGTGAGCTTCCGCAAAGACGGCCGCATCGTTCACAACGCTGATCGTCCGCCGCTTCACGATCTGGATTCGCTGCCGTTCGCCTCCGACATTTACAAGCGCGACCTCGACATAACGAAGTACAACGTTCCTTTCTTGCTTAACCCGTACATCTCGTTCTACACCTCTCGAGGCTGTCCGGCGCTGTGCACATTTTGCCTGTGGCCGCAGACAATCAGCGGGCATGCGTGGCGGACTCGCAGCCCCGAGAATGTCGCTGCCGAAGTCAAACGCGCCTGGGTGTTGTTCCCGAATCTTCAAGAGATCTTCTTCGACGATGACACGTTCGCGTGGGCGAAGAACCGGACGATTGCTGTCTGTGAAAAGCTGAAGCCGCTCAAGACGACCTGGTCTTGCACTTCTCGCGTACACACCGACTACGAGACCCTCAAGGCAATGAAAGAAGCGGGCTGCCGATTGTTAATCGTGGGCTTCGAATCAGGCGATCCTCAAATCCTCAAGAACATCAAGAAGGGCGCGACCGTCGAGCAAGGCCGCGAGTTCATGAAGAACTGCAAGAAGCTCGGCATAGTCGTTCACGGCGACTTCATCATCGGACTGCCGGGCGAGACGGCTGAGACGATAAAACGGACAGTCAAGTTCGCCGAGGAGCTTGACGCGGAAACCATTCAAGTTTCGATCGCGCATTCGTATCCCGGCACCGAGCTGGACGACTATCTCAAGAAGAACAACTTCTTCACTCAGATCGAAGATATGACGGATGAGATGGGCCATCAGCTTCCGACCATTCAGTATCCGGGACTCACGCGCGAAGAAATCGTGCAGGCGGTCGAGCACTTCTATGACCGCTACTACTTCCGGCCGAGGATCATCTTCAGGATCGTTCGCCGCGCGGCGTTCAACGGGCACGAACGCAGGCGGCTGTACAAGGAAGCGAAGGAGTTTCTCCAGCTTCGCGCGAAACGCAAGGAGTTCGTACAAGCCCAAGCCAGCCGATGAGCCGCCAGTATCGAGCTTCCAGTGAACATCCTAGCGCTGCCTTTGCACAGAGTAGAGGCAGCGCTAGCGCGCTTTTGCCGGAAACACGAAACGACAACGTGACGCCGTCCGCTCTCAAGTCAAAGCAGCTTCGTCTGATCATAAACGCGGATGACTTTGGTATGTCCGAGGAAGTGAACGAAGCAGTCATTCGCGCTTACAAGGAAGGCGTGCTGACCAGCACCAGCTTGATGGTTACCGGCGCGGCGTTCGAGCAAGCGGTCAAGCTCGCGAAGGAGAATCCCGGGCTCGCCGTCGGGATTCATCTGGTCAGCGTTGTTGGAAAGAGCGTGCTTTCGCACTCAGAGATTCCGGCGCTTGTAGACAGGGAAGGGAACTTCTCGAACAACCCAACGGCCGCCGGGCTGAAATACTATTTTTCACCGCGAGCGCGCCGGGAGTTGAGAAAAGAACTAGCCGGGCAGTTCGAGAAGTTTCAGTCGACGGGCCTTCCGCTTTCACACATCGACGGCCACCTTCACCTGCATGTTCATCCGGTGATCTTCAACGCCGCGCTCGATCTAGGCGCTAAGTACGGCGCGCGACGAATGCGAGTGCCCGACGAAGAACGCCGGCTTGCTCTTGAGTTCGATCGCGCCAATCTTTTTCAGAAGACTATTCACGCGCTGCTGTTCGGTGGCTTGGCCCGATACATGAAGAAGAAACTGAGAGAGCGCGGCTTCGCATTTCCTGAGAGGGTATACGGTAATCTGCAAAGTGGGCGAATGAGCGAGCGTTATTTTCTTTATGCGCTCGACAACCTCACGGCTGATACCAGCGAGATATACTTTCATCCGGCTGTTTACGCCGACGACAGATTGCTCGACAATGACGAGCGTCAATGCTCGATCGAGTTCGAAGCGCTGACGAGCGAGAGGGTCAAAGAAAAAGTGCAAGAGCTTGGCGTCAAACTGACCAACTACTTTGAGATTTGAACCGAGGAGTTTGTAGTTCGGCCTTCAGGCGGAAGTTTGTAGCTGCTAAGGTGGCGTGTCCGACTACTCTACGAACTTCCGCCTGAAGGCCGAACTACAAACCTGAAGGGAGCAGATGAAGACTGCCGTAGTGCTGATAACGGCCATCGTCGCGCAAGCCTTCGGGGACGTGTGCCTGACCAAAGGAATGAAAGCGATAACTTCGCTGGAACCCGGCGGCGCCGGTTTCTGGGAATTGCTTTCG
>JBGQGO010000567.1:0-4063 GCA_041497455.1 Blastocatellia bacterium
CGTTATTATGTTCATTGAATACGTGTTGGCACTTCCAGTGGGAGGTTCCGCCCGCGGGGGCTGCGGTCCGAAATCCTTGGTGAGGATCAGTCCAATCCGCGTGCTAGTCCGCTCAGAAAAGAATCACTAATTTCTTTAAAAGTGCCAAGCGTGATAGCTTGCCTCATCATCCTCATCATGTCAAGGTAGAAGCTGACGTTGTGCAGCGAGCTTAGAACCGACCCGAGTATCTCCCCGCTCATATATAAATGCCGCACGTAAGCTCGCGAATACCTCGTGCACACCGCGCACCGGCAGGCGTCATCAATGGGCTGTGCGTCGTCTCGATAGCGCGCGTTCTTGATGTTCAGTTTGCCGCGGCTGGTGAAGAGCTGGCCGTTGCGCGCGTTGCGGGTCGGCATCACGCAATCGAACATATCGACACCGAGCGCGACCGCTTCGACGATGTCTTCAGGCGCGCCGACTCCCATCAAATAGCGAGGCCGATCTTCAGGCATCAGGGGCGCGATGTGTGAGACGACTTCGAACATCGCGCTCTTCTGTTCGCCGACCGAGAGCCCGCCGATCGCGTATCCGTCAAAGCCTATCTCGACCAGCCCCTCGAGACTCTGCTCACGCAAATCGAGGAATGTGCTGCCTTGATTGATCCCGAACAACGCCTGGGTCTGATTGACTATCGTGATCCCGGCATTCTCGGCAGCGGCGGGGTCGGTGTGTAGCTCGCGTAGCCGCTGCTTTGATCGTCGCGCCCAACGCTGGGTGAGTTCGAGAGACGAGAGCGCTTCGTCGCGAGTCGCAGGGAAGGGCGTGCACTCGTCGAAGGCCATCACTATGTCCGAGCCGAGCGCCGCTTGAATCTCCATCGATCTCTCGGGCGAAAGAAAATGCGTCGAGCCGTCAATGTGAGATTGAAACTCGACTCCCTCTTCGCTCAGCTTGCGGAGCGAGTTCAAGCTGAAGACCTGAAACCCTCCGCTGTCGGTCAGTATCGGGCGCTCCCAGGACATGAACCGATGCAAGCCGCCGAGTTGATTGATCGTCGCGTGTCCGGGCCTCAGGTAAAGGTGATAGGTGTTGCCAAGTATGATCGAAGCTCCAGCCTCTTCGAGCATCTGCTGGGTGAGCGCTTTGACTGTTCCTTGTGTGCCGACGGGCATGAAGGCCGGCGTGTCGAACGAGCCGTGAGCGGTGGTGATGCGACCGGCGCGAGCCTTCGTAGACGTGTCGCGTGCGATTCTGTTAAACAAAAACTCGCTGCCCATAGGTTTCGTTTTCGATCGTTCATCTTGCCTGTGTGCGCTACGCGCTCGCAAGCCGTCGAAGGTACTGATCCTCGCCATTGTCCGTCGAATCGCTAAGCCTCAGGGTCAGTTCCGAGCCTCGCCAAATCTGGAATTCGCAGATTGTGAAAATTTCAGATTCGCGTGGCTCTTCGCTTTGTTGTAGCATGGCGCACACCATTGAGCCTAACGATAGCCCGGTCGCCCTAGCACTGGTCTTGTCAGGTCACGAAAGGAGAAGACGATGAGAATATTCTGCTTGCAAGAGTTACTCATGCTCCAAGGAGGTGGCAGTGGTGGGCTAGTTGGTTTGTTACCAGTATTAATCATCGTCGCCACCATTGTTTTGGTAGTGGTAGCTATTATGAAGCGCGGAGCGAGAAGAGACGTGATAGCTGAGGGAGAAGAGGTTGTTAGTGAAGCAACGGCGCTGATGAAACGCTATAGAGATGACTACCTCGTCGCCAAGGCAACTGCCACAATTGGAAAAGTGATTAAGGGAATTGGCATTCTCGTGGGAGTCCTTGGCTTAGCCGTCGTCCTACAGTCTCGAAGTACGGGTGCGGGCCTGGTGACTCTCTTAGTGCCTGCGTTCGTCGGAGCCCTACCATATTGTGTTGGAGTTCTTGTTGCTGCTCAGGGACAAATCCTCCTTGCAACTCTCGACACTGCTGTGAACTCATCGCCCTTCTTGACGAATGAGGACAAAGCCAAAGTAATGTCATTGTGAGTAAGGCTCTTGCTTACCTAATTTGTTCGGTGTTGGGAGGAGTCGCCTCTTCTTCGGCGGGCTCAGGGAAAACGATGCGGTCGTAGATGTCGCTCAACCGCAGCGTGCAGCCGATCGAGTTGAGAACCACGCTCTCTGAAAGATTTCTGGCGGTCGCAGCAGTCACCCACTCACCGTTTGGCTGTCGAGCGAAGTGCTCAATCAGCGGCATACTCTGTGCCACTACGACGTAGTCCGTCAGCGAGTCGAGGTGCTCGCGATAGCGCGCGAACTTTTCGCCTCGATCGAAGGTCTCCGTGGATGGGGATAAGACTTCGATGATGACTCTCGGATTGACGAGCACGTCGCGGTGTTCGTCGAGGAATTGCGGTTCACCGCACACGACCACCAGATCGGGAAACGAATACAAAGCTTCCGCGGAGTAGCGCGACTTTGGAATTGGGCCGCTGCGCACCTTTGTATCTTTCGAAAAAACCTGGCACGGCGTGCCTTTCAACTGATAGGCAATTTCGGCGGTGAGATTAGTGCAAATGGTCCCATGCGCTACGCTCTCGCCCGCCATTAAGTAGATCTGTCCATCCAGATATTCGCGACGCTCCTGGGATGCGCGCTCCACCGCGAGGTATTCATCTTCAGTGTAGAAACTTTCTGGTTTCCGTACGCTTGCCATCTCTTGACCTCCGGCTCGTAATATCCCAGGAATTGCGATGATTATAGACCGGTAGTGTCGTTCGGCCAAGCTCTCGCATCGATGGCCATTTCATCGCTCGAAGCACCTGATTATTTCATCAAAATAATTCCAGAGCGCGCCGGGATGAATTGCGATGTGTCGCCGCTCGTCGTAGGATTGGAGGCGATCAAGTTCGATGCGTAGGTCTATGGCCGACTTGGGTGAACCTATGACGAGTGCACTTGAAGGCATCCGCGTGTTGGACCTCTCGCGAATGCTCCCCGGACCTTATTGTTCGATGATGCTTGCCGATCTCGGCGCCGAAGTGATCAAGATCGAGGAGCCGAAGATTGGGGACCCGACGCGAAGAAGCCCTCCAATCATCGACGGTCAGAGCGCGCCCTTCGCTCAGATCAATCGCAACAAGAAATCAATCGCGATCGACTTGAAGCAAGCCGAGGGTCGAGACATTTTCCTGAAACTGGCTTCCACAGCCGATTGCGTGTTGGAGCAATTTCGCCCGGGCGTGGTCGATCGTCTCGGGATCAACTACGCTGCGGTTGCCGGCGTTAATCCTCGAATCGTTTATTGCTCGCTAACAGGTTTCGGTCAGGACGGTCCGCATCGCGAGCGCAGCGGTCACGATTTGAATTATCTGGCGTTATCGGGTGTGCTCGGGCTGACTACGGACGAGCGTGGCAAGCCTGTGATTCCCGGCGTGCAGGTCGCGGACCTTGCAGGCGGGATGCTCGCGGGGTTTGCGATACTCGCCGCGCTGCTGGCGCGCGAACGGACCGGCCGAGGCCAGTACGTCGACGTATCGATGTTCGACGTGATGCTCTCGATGTTGCCGATTCCGGCTGCGCATCATTTCGCGGGCGCGACGATCCCGGTTGGCGGCAAGTATGTGCTGTCGGGCGCGTATCCTTTCTACAACGTCTACGAGACGGGCGACGGCAAGTTCATGACCCTTGGCGCGCTCGAGCCAAAGTTCTGGGCTAACTTCTGCCGGAAGGTTGAACGCTTAGATTTGGCTGCGCGCCAGTTCGACTCGGGCGAGCGGCGAGCGAACCTCTTCGAAGAAGTGCGCGGAATCTTCAAATCTCGAACGCAAGCTGAATGGATCGAGTTGATGCGCGATGCGGACTGTTGTTGCGAGCCGGTGCTCTCGATGTCAGAAGCATTCGAGCACGCGCAGACTCGAGCGCGAGAGATGGTTCGTGAAGCGGAGGGCTCGAATATCAAGCAACTCGGCTTTGCTTACAAGATGAGCGACACTCCGCCGCGCGAAGCGTCTCGTGCCCCCGCGCTTGGAGAACATACGGCAGAACTCTTGGCGGCTACCGGGATCTCTAAGGAAGAACGCGATCGGCTCAGCGAAGC
>JBGQGO010000568.1:0-4060 GCA_041497455.1 Blastocatellia bacterium
ACCCTACGCTGAAAATAGCGATGAAGATTCTGACGGCGAGTGGCGTTTCATATCGCATGACGGCCTACTTGCCTTCTGAGGTGCGCAGCCTGATAAACACCGGCGGAGTGAGCATTCCCAAGACGGGGATCAAAATACCCTTTGGGAAGAAGAAGCCCTGAAGCTGATGGCCAGCGATATACACGAGAAACTCTTAACCATCGTTAGAAACCTGCCGGGTGATTTCGAGCCGTATGGCGAGCGAAGCAGAGAGACGGATTGGGGATCGGATTGCTCCTGCGGGTGCAAGCATTTCTTGAAACTCAAAGGCTCTCTTGGTTACGACTGGGGAGTCTGTGCAAATCCAAACAGCCCGAGGGCTGGCTTGCTGACCTTCGAGCATCAAGGTTGCAAAGAGTTCGAGGGCAAGCAAGCTTGATTCTGGCTTTCGGTTTTCTCTGTGGTATCTCTCGCACTGCCGCGTTCGCTTAGTCCAGGATCCAGGTGCCAGTGTCGCGGATGGCGTCGTACATCGAGTCGGGCGAGAGATCTGCTCCGTTGGGCCACTGGACCGCGCCCATCACGATTTGCACCTCAGCAAAGAGGGTGGCGTCGCGCAGCGCCTCGAAGATTGTGCCTTCAATCTTCGGGCTGCGGAGGAACGCGCGCATATCTACCTCTCCTGAAGTGCCGTCGACAAAAGTCACTCTCAAACGCGCATCCGCTAAAGCCGTCGCAGAAACCACCCGCCAGGGTACGGAGTGGGTTATCTCGGGCGCTACTTCAGCGGATCGATTTGTCTCGGTGTTTGCAGTTGACTGCATAGATTCCAGTCCTCCATCAATTCCTCGCGATGCTCGGCCGCCCACTCAAGCACCAGCGCCATTGCCCGACGGGGCAAATAACCGCGCACGACGCGAAGATCGCGAATGTCAAATCAGCGCTTCGTGTTCACCATAGAGAGCGTGGAAATGCGGGGCGGATGCTCTCGCCAGAACATTTGTATCACAATGCCATAGAATACGCTTATTTTCGGCATACACGGTCTGCATAAACGGACTTGATGCTGGCGCGGCTGACTTCTTTCAGAAGTAAGATCGTACTAGATCACAAACGCGGTTGTCGATGAGCTTGCGAGTGGCTTAGGTTCCGAGGGCGCATCCTTACGTCTGAGTGTCGCCGCACCCTTTTTTCTTCGTATGCTACTTTCAGGTTGTGGTCGCACGGTATTGGAAACCAACGGCTCAACAACTCGGCGCGATTCTGCTCGTGAGATCGTGGCACGAACGAAGATAATTCCAACACCTGAGTACTTGTTATACATTTTGATGTTGACTTACTGATGTTCACTGGTTATACTCCAGCGCTCTAGTTAGACAAGGAGACTAGCGATGGAAACGACGGCTACAGCAAAGGGGCAAATTGTTATTCCGTCCTCGTTACGGCGCAAGTTCGGTATCAAGGAGGGCACTCGCATTCAGATCGACGCGAATGAAAAAGACGGAGTAATCATCCTGCGACCGATCACCCGCGAGTACATCCACAGCGTACGCGGCAGGTACAAAGGCAAGGGCCTTTTGAAGGCTCTGATGGCTGAGAAGAAGAAGGAAAGGGAACTTTGATGGCGAAACCAAAAGCCATAGTTCTCGATTCATGGGCTGTGATGGCCTACCTTGAGGACGAACCTTCCGCGGAAAAGGTCGCCGATATCATTGCCGACGCGCACGAGAATAACACGCCTTTGCTCATGAGCGTGGTCAACCTCGGCGAAGTCTGGTACATCGTCGCGCGCGAAGCGTCGGAAGCGGACGCTGATCGCTGCGAAAAGGAACTTAGGCGGCTCGGAGTCGAAGTTGTAGACGCTGATTGGAGCCTCACGCAGCAAGCGGCGCGCTACAAGTCGCACAATCGTATGTCTTATGCGGACTGCTTCGGAGCTGCATTAGCAAAGCAGAAGAAGGCGCATCTTGTGACCGGAGACAACGAATTCAAGCAGGTGGAAGGGGAGATATCGATCATCTGGCTTGAAAGATGAACAGGTGAGTCTACCCCGGTCCTAACGCCGGCTCAATGGACTCAGCCGGCTTCCTGGGTGACTGCGGTCTAAAAGAAGTGGCTGATGCGAGAGGCAGGATACTGTTTGATGAGACTGATCTGGAACGGTGCCGCGAGTTTCAACGAACACTGACGCAAAGATTCGCAAAGGAGTTAACGCTTTTAGATCCTGACCGGGCCAACCAGAGAAACCGTTAGCCTCACCGTCGATGACGAACCCTTCTGGCGCGTTCGGGTCGGTTGGCCCATTGAATATGCTTACTGTCCGTACACAATCTTCCCGCTCACAATCGTATAAACCACTTTCGTATCGAGTATCTCACGCGGCGACGCCTGCAACAGGTTCTTTGTCAGGACCACCAGATCAGCAACCTTGTGCACTTCGATCGAGCCTTTGATCTTCTCTTCGAAGTTCGCATAAGCCGTGTTGTAGGTATAAGCCCGGATCGCTTCCTCGATCGAAATTCGCTGCTCGGGAAACCAGCCGCCGGCGGGCTCGCCGCTTAACGTCTGACGAGTCACCGCCGCATACAAACCGAGCATCGGGTTGATCGGATACTCAGAAGCCGAAGTGCCAGGCCAGTCAGTGCCAAAGCATAAAACCGCGCCGCTGTCCTTGATGCTCTTGAACGCATAAGCGCCCTTGCAACGCTCGCGGCCTATGCGCTCTTCCATCCAGCGCATGTCGTCGCTCAGATGAAAGGGTTGAACTTCTGCAACGACGCCGAGCTTGCCCAGTCGCTTGAAGTCGGCGGGCGCGATTACCTGCGCGTGAACCAAACGAAAACGCCGGTCACGAACACCGTTCTGCCGGTTTAGCTCTTCCAGATAATTGAGCAAGACGTTGTTTGCTTCGTCGCCGATCGCGTGAACAGACATCTGCAAACCCGCGCGGTCAGCGTCAAGCATATACTGAAGGAACTTGCCTTCCACAAAGTTGCCCTTGTCATCAACCATCAGCGGGCGCCATTGGCCTCGGTTGGCCGGATCATTCGAATAGGGCTGCAAGAAGCGCGCGGTGCTCGTGCCCATGATTCCGTCTATGTGACCCTTCAGCGCGCCGAGCCGAATCCACTCATCGCCCGATCCAACCTTGATTCCGCGGCCGTTCATCTCTTCCCAACGATCGAGCCCCGGCCGAAAGTGAACGCGCACGCTCAGCTCGTTTGTCTTTTGCAGCTCGCGGTAAATCTCGAGTTGTTCGTCGTCACTCATGTCGCTGACGTTAGTCACGCCGTACTTGCGAATCTCGGCCAGCGCGTTCTTTGTTTGTTGGACGCGCCGCTCGTGTGAGAACTTTTTCGGGATAACGGCGGCGAACAAACTCATAACGCCTCGGCCGCGCAGGCGCCCGTTGAAGCGTCCGCCCGAATCGCGCAGGAACTCGACGCCTTCGATCTTCGATCCGGCCGGCTCGGTTCCTTGCCGTCTTATCTCGGCCATTGCGGCGCGAGCCGCCGGCAAGAGCTTCGGGTCAGCGGGATCGATTCCTACCGCGCGCAGCGCAGCGGCGTTCGCGGCGAACTCCGAATCGTCGAACTTGCGAATGAACATCGGGTGGTCTTTTGTAATCGTCTCGACCTCGCGCATATCGGGTGAGAACGGCTCGCGGCGGCTACTGCCCGCGCTGGATGCCGCCCATTGATCGTAAGCTCCCCAGTAGCCGCCCAGTATCCATTCGCCTTTTGGCAAGCGCGCAACCACGTCTTTAACTCGCGCGGCGAATTCCTGCTGAGTCGCTGCGCGCATGATGTTGAACTCGAGGAACTGCGCCGCTGAAGCGAAGTGAACGTGATTGTCGTTGAACCCGGGGAGGACGAACTGGCCCTTCAAATCGATCACGCGTGTCTGCTTCCCTTGGTACTTCTTCACTTCCTTGTTTGATCCCACGAAGACGAACTTGCCGCCGCGAATTGCTACGGCTTCGGTGAGCGTGTTTGTGGAATCGACGGTGTAGATGAGGCCGTTGCGGAGAATCAGGTCAGCCGGGTCAGGTGACATCATCTCCTGCGCGCTGAGCGTGAAC
>JBGQGO010000569.1:0-4052 GCA_041497455.1 Blastocatellia bacterium
GTCGAGAAGCTCGCTTATGCGGGAATCCCGCCGACCAAGACCTGTATGAATTGCCACTCGCAGATTTGGGCGGATAGCCCTTACCTGGAACCCGTACGCGAGAGTTGGCGCACGGGCAAGCCCATCAAGTGGACACGCGTGTACGACTTGCCCGACTTCGTTTATTTCAATCACAGCATTCACGTAAACAAGGGCGTGGGGTGATCGACCTGTCACGGGCGAGTTGACCTGATGCCGGTGACTTATCAAGCGGCGTCGCTTCAGATGGAGTGGTGCCTCCAGTGTCATCGCCAGCCTGAGCTGTTCATCAGGCCTAAGAGCGAGGTGTTCAAGATGGAATGGCCGCCCCCGGATTACAACCAGGCCGAAGAAGGGAAGAGACTCGCGAAGGAGTACAAGATTCAGAGCGTGGCTGTGATGACCAGTTGCAGCACGTGTCACAGGTAAGGGTAGCGAGGATCGAGGATAGAGGATAGCGAGAAGACGATGGCTGAGTTGATCAAGTTGAAGGGAATCGATCGATCGTCAGACGACGGTAGCGGTCAGGGTACATACAATCCTTCCGTCCTCGATCCTCAATCGTCGGTCCTCGATCCTCAATCCTCGATCGTCCATCCTCAATCCTCTATCCTCGATCATCAATCCTCGATCCTCGATCCTCGATCTTCAGGAAAGCAATACTGGCGCAGCCTTGAGGAGCTCGCTGAGACAGACGAGTTTCAAGAACTGCTTCATCGCGAGTTCCCTGAACACGCGACTGAATGGAGCGATCCCGTTGGCCGCCGCAAGTTCCTCAAGTTGATGGGCGCGTCCTTTGCCCTCGCGGGACTCACGGCTTGCACGCGGCAGCCCGCCGAGTACATCGCGCCCTACGTTCGCCAGCCCGAAGAACTCGTGCCGGGCAAGCCGGTGTTTTTTGCTACTGCAATGCCGTTGGACGGGTTCGCTACGGGATTGATTGTCGAGAGCCACGAAGGCCGGCCTACCAAGATCGAAGGCAACAAGGACCATCCGGCAAGCCTCGGCGCGACCGATGTGTTCTCGCAGGCTTCGGTGCTCGGGCTCTATGATCCGGACCGTTCTCAAACGCTCACGTATCTCGGAGAGATCGTGACCTGGCCGGCGTTTCTCGGAGGAGTTCGTCCGGCGGTAGACGCTCAACGCGCCGCTGCGGCACAGAAGCCGGCGAAAGGCGGACTGCGGGTACTCACTGAGACCGTAACGTCCCCGACGCTCGCGTATCAGATAAAGACCTTGCTCGCGATACTGCCAACTGCGAAGTGGCATCAGTATGACCCGGCGGGCCGCGACTCTGTGAGAGAAGGCTCACGGTTGGCGTTCGGTCAGTACGCGAACACGATCTACCACTTTGATAAAGCCGATGTTGTGGTGTCACTCGACTCAGACTTTCTGGCATGCGGCCCGGCGAGCCTGCGATACGCACGCGACTTTGCAGCGAAGCGCCGATTGACCGAAGGCAAACGCGAAATGAGCCGGCTGTACGTCGTCGAAGGCACGGTTACTAACACCGGCTCGGTGGCTGATCATCGTTTGCCGATGCGCCCGAGTGAGATCGAAGGCTTCGCTCGCGAGGCGGCGGCTCAATTGGGTCTCCAAGTCGCCCAAAGCGGAACGCTCGGGGAAATCGCTCACTTCAACTGGATCGAAGCCGTTGCGAAGGATCTGAATCAACATCGCGGATCAAGCCTGGTCATCGCCGGGGACTCCCAACCACCCGTCGTACACGCGCTTGCTCATGCCATGAACCAGGCGCTTGGCAACGTCGGCAACACAGTCGTCTATACCGATCCTGTCGAAGCGAATCCCGTTGACGGAACCGCGTCGCTTCGAGATCTCGTCGCGGATATCAACTCGGGTCAGGTCGATGTGCTGCTCATACTCGGCGGCAATCCCGTTTACAACGCGCCTGCTGATTTGGACTTCGCGGCGGCGATCCGAAAAGTCCCGCTGCGAATCCACCTGAGTCTTTACAAAGACGAGACGTCTGAGTTGTGTCAGTGGCACATTCCAGAAGCGCACTATCTTGAATCTTGGAGCGACGCGCGTGCTTACGACGGAACGGTCTCGATCATTCAGCCACTGATCGCGCCGCTTTATTCGGGCAAGACCGCGCACGAAGCGCTCGCTGCTTTCTTGAACGAGCCCGAGCGTTCGAGCTACGAGATTGTTCGCGATTATTGGAGGGGAAGATTCGCCGCCGGGGGCCAGGAGCCGCCCATAAAAACGGGCGCTTCGCAAAGCCCCGCCACGGGCCAAACGCCAACCGCGGCGGGTTTCGAACAGTTCTGGCGCAAGTCGCTTCACGATGGCTTAGTTGGCAACACTGCACTGCAACCCAAGACGCTTACTTTGAAATCCGATTGGACGAGCCAGGTTTCCAAGCCCCAATCCTCATCCCCAAACTCCCAGTTCGAGATTGTGTTCAGACCTGATCCGACGATTCACGATGGACGCTTCGCAAACAACGGCTGGCTCCAGGAATTACCCAAGCCGTTGAGCAAGCTCACGTGGGATAACGCGGCGATTGTGAGTCCGGCCACCGCGGCGAATCTGGACCTCGGCAACTCGGTAAACGAACTCTCGACGAACCGGATGAGCAGCATTGGCGGTGAGATTCTTGCCGACAGAATCGAGCTTCAGTATCGGGATCGCACGGTCATCGCGCCGGTTTTCATTCAGCCGGGACAACCGGATAACGTCATAACGGTTCACCTCGGATACGGGCGAATGGTCTCGGGCAGGGTTGGGACCAAGACTGGCTTTAACGCATACGCGATTCGCACGTCTGACGCTCCGTGGTTCGGCGCAGATCTGCGAGTCTCGAAGATCGGCGGAACGTATTCGTTAGCCACTACTCAGTCGCATCACTTGATCGACGCATCAGAGGTCGGCGAGCGGGATATCCTTCGATCGGGCACGCTCGAAGAATACGCAAAGCGCCCGAGCCTTGCGCCTGAAGGAAAGGAACCGCACCACGAGGAATCGCTGTATCAAGGCTTCACTTACGAGGGTTACGCCTGGGGAATGTCGATTGACTTGAACTCGTGCATCGGGTGCAGCGCCTGCATTGTCGCGTGTGTCGCCGAGAACAACATCCCGGTCGTCGGCAAGGAACAGGTGGCGCGCAGCCGTGAGATGCACTGGCTTCGAGTCGATGCCTACTACAAAGGCGGTGAGAAAAATCCTGAAACGTATTTCCAACCGGTTCCGTGCCAGCAATGCGAGAACGCGCCGTGCGAGGTCGTGTGTCCGGTCGCGGCTACGTCTCACAGTGCCGAAGGTCTGAACGACATGACCTACAACCGCTGCGTCGGCACGCGATATTGTTCGAACAACTGTCCGTACAAGGTTCGCCGATTCAACTTTCTGCTTTACCAGGATTTCTACACAGCCAGCTTGAAGATGATGCGCAACCCGGATGTTTCGGTGCGCAGCCGCGGTGTGATGGAGAAGTGTACTTACTGCGTGCAGCGGATTCAGAAGGCCAAGATAGATTCGGAGAAGGAAGATCGAAAAGTTCGCGACGGGGAGATCGTCCCGGCTTGCGCGCAGGCGTGCCCGAGTGAAGCCATCGTCTTTGGCGACATCAACGATCGCGAGAGCCGCGTCGCGAAGTTGAAGGCTGAAGAGCGCAACTACAGCTTGCTTGGCGAGCTGAACACCAAGCCGCGCACGACCTATTTAGGCGCTGTGCGAAATAAGAACCCCGAATTGGAGAACGCGTAACCGATGAGCGAGCACACTCAAGATTCCGTGAGTGACTCAACCATTACTCCTCCGTCGGTGATCGGAGCGGGGCAGACGTTCGCGTCGGTCACCGACAAGATCAGCTCGATCGCGCTGACCGGGCGCACACCGCTAGGTTGGTTCATCGGCTTCGGCATTTCGTTTACGATCGCGCTCGGATTGTTCTACACGATCGGGTATCTGGTGGTGACCGGGATCGGAATCTGGGGCAACAACGTTCCGGTTGGATGGGCGTTCGACATAATCAACTTCGTCTGGTGGATTGGCATCGGGCACGCGGGCAC
>JBGQGO010000570.1:0-4039 GCA_041497455.1 Blastocatellia bacterium
CACAACATGAAAGCGAGCGCGCTCTATCCCGCGGACAAGATTCGCGACAAAGAATGGCTGAAGACGATGGGCCACACGCCGACGCTGATGGACTACTCGCGCTTCAACTACGTCGTGCAGCCTGAAGACAAAGTCGATCCGGCGCTTTTGATACCGGGCATCGGGCCCTATGACAAGTGGGCGACGATGTGGGGCTACAAACCGATTCCCGGCGCGCATACGCCCGACGAAGAGCGCAAGACGCTCGACGAATGGGCGCGCGCTCAAGACAAGACGCCGTGGCTGCGATTCTCGACAGCAGGCACGCGAGGCTCGGATCCTGGAGAGAACACTGAAGCGGTGGGTGACGCGGACGCGGTCAAGTCAACTGCGTTGGGAATCAAGAACCTCGAGCGTGTCTCGAATATGCTGCTGACTGCTACAACTCGGCCGGGTGAGAACTACGACGATCTCGAGGAGTTGTACGGGCGAATGCTCGGGCAGTGGGCGACCGAGTTGGGACACGTGACTCAGATCGTTGGCGGCTTCAATTCACAAGAGAAGTACGCGGGTCAGGACGGCGTTCTATTCACCCCCGTTCCAAAGCAGCAGCAAGCCGCGGCGGTGCGCTTCTTAAACGAGAACGCGTTCGCAACGCCAACCTGGGCCATTAAACCCGAAGTGCTCAGACGCATTGAGGCGGTCGGCGTGCTCGACTTGATCAAGGCGAGCCAGCTTCGCGTGTTGAACTCTCTGATGAGTGGCGCGCGGTTCAATCGACTGGTCGAGCAGGAAGCGATGGACGGCGCGGCCGCTTACAAACCGGCGGAGTTCCTCGATGACGTGCGGAACGGAATCTGGCGCGAGCTTGAAGCGCCGTCGGTTCGGATCGACGCCTATCGCCGCAACCTGCAGCGCGCTTATCTCGAGCTTTTGTCCGAGAAGCTCAACGGCCGCGCTCCAGTGACCGACGAGCAGCGACCGTTCCTTCGAGGCGAGCTGCGTTCGCTGAGTCAGATGATTGCGCGAGCGATGCTGCACGCAACGGACCGGGCTACACGGTTACATCTCGAGGACTCGAAGGACCAGATCGCAAAGGCGCTCGATCCGAAGTTTGCTGCTCCAGCTCCAACCGCGGCGGCTCAGTTGCAGCAAGGCGGGAGGCGCGGCTTGGATGATCTGTTAGATGGGCTCGATCCGTCTGATCCCAATACGCCTTTGTTCTGTTGGCCGGACTATGCGGTCAAGCGCCCGCGTGATTGAGGCGCGTCACAAGTGCCTTGACTAGTAAGCGGGCGTGACCGCCACACCCCGTGAGGCCGGGCCTTCGATCCCTTAGCCCCAGCAGTCGATTTAGAGATTGAAGGCCGCCTCAGGGAGCGGGGTAGGCGGGTGCTCGTTTGATCGCGCTTTAAAATCTCGAGGGCTTTAATGTACGCCATGTTCGAGCCAGGGTGCGAGGGGCACGGTTCATGACGAAATGAATGTGACTGAGCCAAACCGAACATCGACGAAGTCGACGGGGTGCTTGGTAAGTACTACGGCAGAGATGAAGAGTTGGACTTCATCATCATCAATTGCGACAATCAAAGCAGCGATGGGGATAGGAACGGAAAGTAGTGAGGAATGAACCGCGCTGACGTTAAAGAGTTGCATTACATCACGGCGATAGCCAACGTGCTTTCAATATTGCAGCGTGGCATTCTATCGCATACACTAGCGGCTCAACTTGACCACGATTCAGTGGCGATGCCAGAGATTCAGGAACGACGCAAAAACAAGCAGATACCAGGCGCTCGAACTCTGCACCAGTATGCCAACGTTTATTTTGATGCCCACAATGCGATGCTTAGCAAATGCCGACAGCGGAATAATGCGATTTGCGTACTCCGAGTCAACGCAGCCGTGCTAGACCTCCCTGGTGTCATTGTTACGGATCGCAATGCTGCGAGTGATTTGGTGAGCTTTAGGTCGGCGCGCGACGGACTGAAACTTATTGATCGTGAGCGGTTATTCGCGCGGTACTGGACACATCAGGCTGATCCTTACGATGAGATGAGCCACAAGTCCGAGAAGTGTGCAGAAGTCATAGTGCCGGACCGGATCGAAGCGCAGTTTGTTACTGGAGCATACGTGGCAAGCAGGACGGCGTTAGCCTCTTTTGAGAATTTGATTACCGGTTTGCCTGTGCAAATCCGCGGAGATATATTTTTCTGAGACGAGTACGATGAAAATACTGGTTGCAGATATTCTTCAGTCCAAGGCTCAAACCCTTATCAATACTGTTAACTGCGTTGGGATCATGGGGAAAGGCATTGCTCTGGAATTCAAGAAGCGCTTTCCAGAGATGTTCGACGACTACGCAAGACGTTGCCAGCGTAGCGACGTGAGACCAGGAGTACCGTATTTGTTTGAGAGATCCGTGTTGCCTAATATCATCAATTTCCCAACCAAGGATCACTGGAAATCGGTTTCCCGAATTGAGGATATTGAACGGGGCCTGCAATACCTGCTGGAACATCACAAAGCATGGAAACTGACCTCGTTGGCAATCCCTCCCTTGGGCTGCGGTAACGGACAGCTTGAATGGAAAGCCGTCGGCCCGCTTATCTACCGTTATACGAGCCAGATGGACATCCCGGTCGAGATGTACGCGCCTTACGGAACGCCGCCCAAAGAGTTGACTGTTGAATTTCTCTCGCAGTTTTCCACTGGTTTCCTCCCATACGACCAGAGGATCGAAAGATCCGTCATCAACCCCGCATGGATCGCGCTCGTTGAGATCCTTCGTCGGATCGAGGAACAGCCGTACCATTGGCCCACGGGAAGAACAATCTTCCAAAAGTTAGCCTATATTGCCACTAGGGAAGGTCTCCCTACGGGTTTTGTCTATGTAAAGAGCAGTTTCGGTCCCTTCAGCAAAGAGCTGAAAAGTGCTGAGACCATACTGGTAAATAACAACCTGCTTCAGGAAGAGCGAAAAGGGCAACGGTTCATCGTCAAGGTTGGACCTAATTTTTCACGCGTCCGAAAGGATTTTGAATCGTCGTTGGACCAGTGGACGCCAATCATCGAGAAAACAACTGATCTATTCCTGAGAATGAATACGGATCAGGCAGAGATTGTGGCAACGGTCATCTTTGCCGCCGACGCGCTGAAGAAAGAACGAAAGACTGTTCCGAACGAGAGCGAGGTGCTCGAATCAGTTCTACAGTGGAAACAGAAGCGCAATCCTTCGCTAGACAAAACAGTTCTTGCTTTAGCTATTCGAAATCTCGGGATGCTTCGCTGGCTTGACGTTAGACCTGATGCGAGCCTTCCTGTTGAAGACGAAGAGTTCGCGCTAACGTAAGTCTTATCTCTCCTTGGAGCGAGGCAAATGAATACTTCCCCGCTGCGACAAGCGAGTACGTGAAGTATTTCACAGCTCTGAGAAGTTGGTGTCGCGCGAGGTAGGGAACATGAGTTCGAACAGGTTGGCGCGAGAGATGCACCCTAAGAAGCCTTCGCAAGCTCTGCCAATGTATCGGCGAGCGAATAAAAGATAATCCGCCCGTCGCTGCTTCCCAGTAGCTGCTCGCTCGCGCGCTCGGGATGAGGCATCAGCCCTAACACGTTCCGCTCGCGATTGCATATCCCTGCGATGTTATCGAGCGAGCCGTTCGGGTTCGCATCAGACGTCGGATTCCCATTCGCATCCGAATAACGAAAGATGATCCGGTTCTCGCGCTGAAGATCCGCGAGCGTCTCAGCGTCGCAGAAGTAATTGCCGTCGCCGTGCGCTATCGGGACTGAGAGCACCTGCCCGCGCTGGCAGCGGTTCGTATAAGGCGTGTCGGTCGCTTCGACGCGGATGTTGACGTGGTCGCAGATGAACCTGAGGTTTTTGTTTCGCAGAAGCGCGCCCGGCAACAGCCCGGCTTCGCAGAGAATCTGAAACCCGTTGCAGATTCCCATCACCAGGCCGCCGCGCGACGCGAACTCTTTGACCGCTCCCATCACCGGGCTGAAGCGGGCGATGGCGCCGGTCCTGAGATAGTCGCCGTACGAAAAGCCGCCC
>JBGQGO010000571.1:0-4032 GCA_041497455.1 Blastocatellia bacterium
CTTTCGACCGACCCAATAGATTCTCCGGCCAGCGTCACCGAACAAACAACACGGCTCCTGGATGAACGCGGATACGCGCGACCGCCCGAACGAGAGCGGGAGCCAAGCCCGTAGCAAGGAGTCGCATGAGGCGACGTCCCGAAACGATGAAGAGTTCGTAGTCCGGCCTTCAGGCGGAAGTTCGTAGCGCGTCGCCTGAGACTAACATACCAACTTCCGCCTGAAGGCCGGACTACGAACTCTTTCATAGGAGCCAACATGTACTGTCCAAGCTGCGGCTCGAACAACCAAGACGAAGTGAAGTTCTGCACTCGTTGCGGCACGAATCTCGGCGTTGTTTCTGATGCGCTCAGAGGGAGAACGACCGGCGCGCTCGAAACAGACGAGAGAATGGTGAAGCTGCTCAAGGACTACTACCGTAGCCGGCGTATGATGATCATCGGAGGCGCGGCCTCGGCGCTCGCGTTGTTCAAGCTGGCCGGGCCATTCTTGCTTGGCTTCCCCGAAAAAATGATTCCGATAGTTATCCTGTCGCTCGCGTTCTTATTCCTGGGCCTGATCGCCTTTGTTTGGGGGTTGGTCAAATGGAACAATTCGAGCAGCGAGATCAAAGCGCTCGGATTTTCCCCGTTGAAAGGAAAGGCACTGACGGCAGCGCCAGAGCAACTCCGGCTTCCGGCCGACCAGTCGAGCATGGGCGCGCCGGCTCAAGCAACCGATCCGATCGCTTTGAAGAGCAGCATCACTGAACACACGACTCATCTGCTCGACGAGGAGAATAAAACGCCGCCGATCAAGGCCCGCTTAGGCGAGAGTCAATGATCAGGATCGATCGATAAGCGTTCTGGCGAGCCTGACGGGTAAAACAGATTGACCCCGTTATCTACGACTACGTATCATCGTGCTTATGAGTAAGCCACTTATCATCGAAGACGAACCGCTGACGCCTGAGATGGCGCGAGCATTTGAGAGCGCCAGGCGCAATCGGATGTGGTTCAACGACCACGTCGAAGAGCTTGAAGTCTACAAACGGTATCGTGGCCGCTACGTCGCGGCGGCTGGCGGGGAGCTGTTTGTCGCGGATACCGCCAAAGAGGTCAGACGGCTTGCTCTCGAAAACCATCCCGATGATCTTGCGCACGTGCGGTACATTCAACGTGAAAAACTGAGCCGAATCTATGCTTGTCATCGGTGAGTGGTTGATTTGCGAGGATGGCGTCATAAGACCGACCCTTGCGGGCGTGGTACGTACTTCCGATGGCCAGATGGTTGACGTTCCCTTTCTCCTTGATGCCGGCGCTGATCGCACGGTCTTCAGCGCGGACTTCCTTGACTTGCTAGTGCCTCTTCAAAACACCGAGGTCGACCAGATTCGTCTCGCCGGTGTGGGTGGTAGCGTTTCTTCAATCACAATCGAGACAGCAATCGGCTTCATCCGCGACGACGGCAGAGTCGCAACCGTGCGCGGCCAGTTCGGTGTTTTTACGGAAGGTGAAAGCGCTGAGTTGTCAGTGCTGGGCCGCGACGTGACCAACAATTTCGGCGTCATTTACGATTATCCCAATCGCATCGTCGCTTTGCTCGCGATGCCGCATTACTACGAGATCAAGAGACAATCCTAACAACCATCAGATGCCCAAACGCACCGACATTCACAAAATCCTCATCGTAGGCTCGGGACCGATCGTCATCGGACAAGCCTGCGAATTCGACTACTCCGGCACCCAAGCCTGCAAGGCGCTTCGCAGCGAGGGATTCGAGATCGTTCTGATCAACTCGAACCCCGCGACGATCATGACTGATCCCGAAATCGCCGATCGAACTTACGTCGAGCCGCTCACTCCCGAAGCCGTCCGTGCCGTTATCGAACGCGAGCGCCCAGACGCGCTGCTGCCGACGGTCGGCGGGCAAACGGCTTTGAACATCGCGGTCGCGCTCGCCGAAGACGGCACGCTCGAACGTTTCGGCGTCGAGCTGATAGGCGCCAAACTCGAAGCGATCAAAGTCGCCGAGGACCGCTTGCTGTTCAAAGGCGCGATGGAAGAGATCGGGCTCGAAATGCCGCTCTCGGGCTACGTCAAGTCGATGGACGCAGCTCGCGAGCTTGCCAAGACAATCGGCTATCCGGCGATCATTCGGCCTTCGTTCACTCTGGGCGGAACGGGCGGCGGCATCGCGTTCAACGCCGAAGAATATGAAGAAATCGTTTCTCGCGCGCTGGCGGCTTCGCCAGTGCACGAGACCTTGATCGAGCAATCGATCATCGGCTGGAAAGAGTACGAGCTTGAAGTGATGCGCGACCTTGCGGACAACGTCGTCATCATATGCTCGATTGAAAACTTCGACGCGATGGGAATCCACACCGGCGATTCGATCACCGTGGCGCCCGCGCAAACGCTGACCGATCGCGAGTATCAAGTGATGCGCGACGCGGCGATTCGCGTGATCCGCAAAGTCGGAGTCGAAACCGGCGGATCAAACATTCAATTCGCGCTCAATCCGCACGACGGCCGGTTGATGATCATCGAGATGAACCCGCGGGTGTCGCGCTCTTCTGCTCTCGCGTCGAAAGCGACCGGGTTTCCAATCGCCAAGATCGCCGCAAAGCTCGCCGTAGGCTACACGCTCGACGAGATACCCAACGACATCACTCGCAAGACGCCGGCCAGCTTCGAGCCGACGATTGATTATTGCGTCGTAAAAATTCCGAAGTGGGCTTTCGAAAAGTTCCCCTCGAGTGATCCGACGCTTGGCACTCAAATGAAGTCGGTCGGCGAAGCGATGGCGATTGGCCGCACCTTCAAGGAAGCTTTTCAAAAAGGACTGCGCTCTCTCGAAGTTCGCAGCGCCTTCCGCGTGCCTTCCGATCTGGACGATACTGAGTTGCGTCGCCGGCTTGTTGTGCCGTCTGCCGAGCGCGTCTACTTTGTGATGCACGCGCTCACAATCGGCTATCCGCCCGAAGAGCTTCACGATCTGACGAAGATCGACCCATGGTTCCTCGACAACCTGTCCGAGATCATCGAGCGCGAACGTGAGCTTCGACGCGAAAGCATCGAGACGATCTCGCCTGGTGAGTTGCGCGAGGCCAAGCGTATGGGCTTCTCCGATCAGCGGCTCGCGACCGTGCTCGGCGCGACTGAAGACCGCGTTCGCAGCACGCGCATCGAAATGGGAATCCGGCCCGTCTTCAAGCGAGTCGACACCTGCGGCGCGGAGTTCGAGTCCTTCACACCTTATCTCTATTCGACCTACGAAGACGAAGACGAATCGGACCCAACCTCGCGCAAGAAGGTGATGATCCTGGGTTCGGGACCCAATCGCATCGGGCAAGGCATCGAGTTTGATTATTGCTGCTGCCACGCGGCGTTCGCGCTGAAGGAAGAAGGCTACGAGTCGATAATGGTGAACTGCAACCCCGAAACTGTCTCGACCGACTACGACACCTCTGATCGTTTGTACTTCGAACCGGTGACGTTCGAAGACGTGATGGAGATAGTCGAGCGCGAGCGACCCGATGGAGTCATCGTTCAGTTTGGCGGACAGACGCCGTTGAATCTGGCGATGAGTTTACTCGAGGCCGGTGTCCCAATCATCGGCACGTCGCCTGAGTCGATCGACCTTGCCGAAGACCGCAAGCGATTCGGCAGCCTGCTAGTCGAGCTTGGCATCCCACAGCCACCCAACGGAACCGCGACGTCGAATGAAGAAGCTCGCGAGGCCGCGGTCGAGATTGGCTACCCGGTGCTTGTGCGCCCGAGTTACGTACTGGGCGGGCGCGCGATGCAGATCGTCTACGACGAAGCGACGCTCGACAACTACATGACTTTCGCCGTCGAAGCGTCGCCCGAACACCCGGTGCTGATCGACTCATTCCTCGAAGACGCGGCCGAGATCGACGTCGATGCGCTAGCCGACGGCGAGCGAGTCGTTATCGCGGGCATTCAACAGCACATCGAAGAAGCCGGCATTCACTCGGGCGACTCGTCGTGCGTGCTTCCGCCCTGGGGGATCAGCAAGGAACATCTCGAC
>JBGQGO010000572.1:0-4021 GCA_041497455.1 Blastocatellia bacterium
GGCGGGCTGGAAGAGATTGCGGTTGACGTGCGCGTCGTCGCCGCAACCAATCGCGATCTCTCACAAATGGTCGAGGACGGCACGTTCCGTAATGATCTCTACTATCGCATCAGCGTGATCCCTATCGAGATGCCGCCCCTCAGAGCGCGAAGAAGCGACATCCCCGACCTTGTGCGTCATTTTATGGAGAAGTACAGCGCGGCGGCCAACCGTCCGACGCTGGAAATCTCGGAAGAGGCGATGCGTTATCTGGACGGTTACGATTGGCCTGGCAACGTACGCGAGCTCGAGAACACGATCGAACGCGCGGTCGCACTCGAGCATGGCAGGATCGCAGGGCTTGACCGGAGACGAGAAGACAACGGACCACCGGCTGGCCAGCCCGATCGCCGCATAAGTTCGGAGTGGCTGCCTGAGCGGATTCTGAAGTACAAACCGCGAACGGTGACCGACCTTGATTTGCCCGAGGACGGAATCGATCTTGAAGGTTACCTGGCACAACTTGAAAAGGACTACATCATTCGCGCGCTTCATCGGACCAACGGTAACCAGACGCGAGCTGCCGAGATACTGAAGATGTCGGTCAGAAGCCTGCGTCACCTGTTGGACAAACACAGGATTCGCCAGACCGCGAGCCTGCTTCGAGAGTCCGGCCCACTCAGCGATAGCGCAGCGCATAAGTAAACGGCAAGTTGGTCCGTATTGCTTATGCTTCCGAGGCGATCCTGGCGTGATGGGCTTCAGTCCCACACCCAATAACACTCGATCGCTGCCGGCTTCCACTTCGCGTTTGCCATTTTTCACCCTTGATGTATAATTCTGCGCGACCCTGTGAACCTGTTTTCGATTGACCGGGGTCATCGAGCCATAACGTCTCGCCAAACAACCAAAGGGGCTCCCGGTATCGAGGCTTTGCCGTGATTACATCTGGTCATTATTTGGACATCTATCATCGACATGACTCACCGCACATCCTCTGGCTCAGCAAATTTGGTAATCGACGGTTAGCATGAGAGTCTGTCTTCCGCGGACAGCGAAATCGCTCGCGAGGGCAGGACTTTCGAGAGGAGACGACAATGGCAAAAACAGCAAGAGGCAAGTCAACACCGAGCCCGACGACCGAAGAAGCAAACAAGACGACCGAGTCACCACTCGCCCGGCCGACTGAGGAAGAGATCGCGCTGCGCGCTTATAACATCTACCTGCAGCGTGGTGAAGCTGAAGGCAATCCGGCGGATGATTGGCTGCAGGCGGAGCGCGAGCTTGCCGAAGGTCAGTGACCAGGGCAGCAGAATAACGTAGCACTCAAGTTATCTCTGATTTGAAGCGCGTGTCCGCCGGCCGGTTCGTTCAGCCCTCAAACGGCGGAGCGCGGCGGAATCGGTTGGTTACTGTCTTTCAACCGCCGGTTGTTACTTAATGAAAAGGAGAGTAGCTGATGAGCCAGGCATTGAAGACCGATGAAGGCGCCAAGCTTGACCAGTTGTGCATAAACACCATCAGGACGCTGGCGATGGACGGCGTCCAGCAGGCGAATTCCGGCCACCCAGGTACGCCGATGGCCCTCGCGCCGGTCGCGTACGTCTTGTGGGATCGATTTCTGCGTCACAACCCGCGCAACCCGCAGTGGCCGAACCGCGACCGCTTCGTGCTGTCGGCAGGGCACGCCTCGATGCTGGTCTATTCGATGCTGCACCTGTCGGGTTACGATCTGCCGCTCGAGGAGCTGAAGCGATTTCGGCAGTGGGGCTCCAAGACTCCGGGCCATCCTGAATACGGTCTGACGCCGGGGGTCGAGACGACCACCGGCCCGCTCGGTCAAGGCGTCGCCAACTCAGTCGGAATGGCGATAGCCGAGCGATGGCTCGCAGCCCATTTCAATCAACCTGGACACGAGATTGTCAATCATCGCGTCTACGCGATTGCCGGCGACGGATGCATGATGGAAGGCCTCTCCCAGGAAGCGGCGTCATTGGCCGGACATCTCAAGCTCAGCAACCTCGTCTGGATCTACGACAACAACCACATCACCATCGAAGGCAACACCGCGCTTGCGTTCAGCGACGACGTAGCCGGGCGCTTCACGTCTTACCACTGGAACGTACTGCGCGTCGGCGACGCCAACGACACCGATCTGCTCGACCGCGCGCTCAAGACTGCGTTGAAGGAGACAGAACGGCCGTCGTTCATCATCGTCGACAGCCACATCGCCTGGGGCGCTCCCAACAAACAAGACACGTCGGCCGCCCACGGCGAGCCGCTCGGCGATGAAGAGATTCGCCTGACAAAGGAGCGTTACGGCTGGCCGCCGGACGCGAAGTTCCTGGTGCCCGACGAAACCCGCGCTTACACGGATCGCTCGGTCGATCGTGGCAGCAAGGCCGAAGAAGAGTGGAACGAGCGCTTCGCTGCGTACAAGGCAGCGCATGCGGAGCTCGCCGCCGAGTGGGAGTGCATGCAAAGCGGCGAGCTTCCAGATGGATGGGACCAGAACATCCCCACGTTTCCGGCTGACGAGAAGGGAGTGGCCGGCCGCGACGCGAGCCAGAAGGTGTTGAACGCCATCGCGCCTCGCGTGCCGTGGTTGATTGGCGGAGCGGCTGACCTCGCACCCTCGACGAAGACGCGAATGACCGAAGGCGGCGATTTCCAAGCAGGCTCGTATGGAGGGCGCAACTTTCACTTCGGGATACGCGAGCACGCGATGGGCGCGATACTCAACGGCATGACTCTTTCGAAGGTGCGCGCGTATGGGTCGGGCTTTTTGATTTTCTCGGATTACATGCGGGCTCCGATTCGGCTCTCTTCGTTGATGGAAATACCGGTGATGTACATCTTCACCCACGACTCGATCGGAGTCGGCGAAGACGGGCCTACCCATCAGCCGATCGAACAGGTCATTTCATTGCGAGCCATTCCTCAACTGCTGGTTATTCGCCCGGCGGATGGGAACGAGGTTGCTGAGGCGTGGCGCGTTATGATGACTTCGAAGCATCATCCGATCGCGCTGATACTCAGCCGGCAGCCGCTGCCAACCGTCGATCGAACGAAGTACGCAGCGGCCGCGGGCCTTCGCCAAGGCGCGTACGTGCTCGGTGATTCGGACGGCGCGCCCGAAGTGATATTCATGGGTACCGGCTCCGAGCTGCAGTTGTGCGTAGCGGCTCACGAGCAGTTGAAGGCAGAGGGAATAAAATCGCGCGTCGTGAGCATGCCTTGTTGGGAGATGTTCGAGCGTCAGCCCGAAGAGTACCGAGAGTCAGTGCTGCCAGCGTCGGTGCGAGCCAGAGTTGCAGTCGAAGCCGGAACGAGTCTCGGCTGGCGCAGGTACACGGGAATAGACGGCCGCATCATTGCGCGGCGCGACTTCGGCGCGTCGGCGCCGTTGAAGGAGCTGCTGAAACAATTCGGCTTTACTGTCGAGAAGGTAATCGAGGCCGCACGAGAGAGCATGGCGGCCATGCGCGGTTAACGGCCTCGCGTCTTTGCGCCTTTGCGTGATTACGAATTCCAGAAAGGATGTGGTATGAGCGAGAACATATTGGTTGAACTTCAAAAAACAGGTCAGAGCATCTGGTATGACAACGTCCGCCGCGCGCTGATCGACAACGGCGATCTCGCGTCGAAAATAAAAGACGATGATTTGCGCGGGGTGACTTCCAATCCGGCGATCTTCGAGAAAGCAATTGTCGGCAGCACCGACTACGACCAGGCTATGCGTGACTTGATCGCCGCCGGCAAAAGCGTGGATGAGATTTATGAAGCGCTTGTTATCGACGACATCCAGCGCGTCGCCGACCTGCTCAAGCCTGTCTACGGCCGCACGAATCGCATCGATGGCTACGTGAGCCTCGAAGTCTCTCCGCTGCTCGCGCACGATACCGAGAACAGCATCGCGCAGGCTCGCAGACTCTGGGCAGCGGTCGCTCGGCCAAACGTGATGATCAAGATCCCGGCCACGCCTGAGGGCATCCCGGCGGTTCAGACCTTGATCTCGGAAGGCATCAACATCAACGTGACC
>JBGQGO010000573.1:0-4014 GCA_041497455.1 Blastocatellia bacterium
CGCCAAACGCCGCGACTGCAGCGCCGATCGGCGTTGACCCGAAGCGGGGAATTCGCACGATGTCGTCGGTCAGTCGCGCCCAGCCAATGAGCAGCGCCGGCAATGCGATAATAAACAAGAATCCGTAAAGCGCCTTGCCGATACTTGATGAGCGTTCGGTTGACATTGGGCCGTCTCCACTCACCTGTATATTCTCATTCTCCAGAAATAAATCAGCAACGCTCCCAGCAGCAAGATGCTGCCGTAAACAACACTGCCGATCAGCGGATTCAAGATCGAATGATCCGTGAACGCGGCTGTCATGCTCACTTGTGAAGGGAAGTATGCCGGCAATCGCCGGATGATCATCTTGTTCTGCGCATCGGCATAGTAGATGGGATTCTGCAGCCATCCCGCATCGATGTTTGCAACCAAGACTATCAACAGAACGCCTTCCAACTCGCGCTTGAGGATCGACCCCACCAGCAACCCGTAGCAGCCGTACACATACCCGGCGAGCATGAACCCCAGCACTACAAGCACGAAACGCTCCGGCTGAAAAAACAATCGAAGTATTGATGAAAACGAAACCGCTCGAGCAATTCACTCTCCGCCTCTTCCCACGGCGCCGCGCGTTTCGTCTGGTCCAGTCCATAAGCGGCGGCAAACAGACGGAAGTTCTCGCGAACCGTAAGGGTTTCGAAGACCAGCATCTCCTGCGGGCAATAGCCGGCGCTTCCACTAATCGTTACTTCGCCGGCTGTAGGCCCGAGCAATCCAACGAGAATCTTGAGAAGAGTGCTCTTGCCGGCGCCGTTCTCTCCTGCGATGCCGACGATTTCTCCTCGCCGTATTCGGAACGTAACATCCTTCAACACACCGCGCCGGCCGAACGACTTCGCAACGTGCAGCGCTTCAATTGTATATTCACCGTTAATCATGGTCAGCGTCTGGCGCCGGCATTCGGCCAGCGAACTATCTCATGGATTGTCCAACCGGCGCTCACGTTTTCGTGGCAGCTTAGAATCCCCCGGCTCCGCCATTTACACTCGTAGGCGTGTAGGCTTCGAAGCGGAATCAGTTTCTGAATTCCGGGAATCATCGAAAGCGCAGTCTTTATGAGCGGTCCCTCCCTCAATACCTGATCCTCATCGAGAGCTAGAATAACCTTCTCCTGTTCGAGCACGACTTCACGTTCTGTTACCTCGGCGCTTTCGATCTGAACGCCATTCAGGAACACGAGCCTGACGTTGCTTGCCCCGCGCCAGTCTATCCAAACAAGAGCATCGTTGCTGGACAAAAATCTGCCCCAGCGCAACTCGTCGATCGGCAGTCGCCACGGCGGGATCGACATCGTAAGGCATTCGACGTACCCGAGACCTTTCAGTTGATGTTGATTTCTGGTTGAGACTTCCGCGGTGGCCCTCGGGTGCAAGCATCGCCACTCAACCCTGCCCGCGTCCGACTCGAAGATAGTCCGTTCGATCGGCTGAGCGAGGGCCGTCCACTTCCCTTCGACGCCAAGCGCTTTGGAAGACCAGTGAATGGAGTCGCCCGAAACCTCCGGAGCGGAGTACCGCTTCAATGACGTGTTAGTTTCGGTCTGCGCATCATGCTGGCGCCGCAGCGTGCTCGAGTAATTGATCTTCAGCCCTTTCCAACGAAGCGAAGCGGCGTATGCTATGAAGACATCGCCTTCGTCAGACACGCAGTCCATATACCATTTGGACAGCAGAAAGTTTGACGTTTCCAGCAATGAATCTCCGCTCGCGGCCGCGCGATAGCGGGGGAACCTTCAGCGGCCAGGCATCGAGCCGGCCTCACTCGATGCCAGTCACCGCGCCCAGCGTCGGGCCGATTTCAAGGTTGAGCACGAGGTCCGCGAGATAATCCAAATCCGTTGGCTCGCGATTCAATATCACCAGGCGCGACCCGTTTTGCTTCGCAACGGCGGGGAACGAAGCGGCAGGATAAACTACAAGAGACGACCCGATGGCCAGGAACAGATCGCAGCTCTTTGACTCAGCTTGAGCGCGGCGCATCGGTTCAAACGGCATCGGTTGCCCGAACGAGATCGTCGCGCTCTTGATGAAGCCTCCGCAGTCGCAGAGCGGAGGCTCTTCGTTCACCTTGAACGCAGCGAATACTTCTGCGAGTTCGTAACGGTTCGCGCATTCGAGGCAAGCGGCATAGGTGCCGTTGCCGTGCAGCTCGATCACCCGTTCGTCAGATATTCCGGACCGCTGATGCAGGCCGTCGATATTTTGAGTGATGACGCTCGAGACTTTTCCTTGCGCGACGAGCTGGGCGATTGCGCGATGGCCGCGGTTCGGCTCCGCTCGAGAGACAGCCTCGTCGACGGCGATCTTTCGCCGCCACGTTTCTCTTCGGGCGTCTTCGGAAGAGATGAACTCGCGAAAGTCGATTGGCTGATACTTCGTCCAGATGCCGCCCGGGCTTCGGAAGTCAGGTATGCCTGATTCGGTGCTGACGCCCGCGCCGGTGAAGACGACGGTTCGCTTGCTCGCGGCAAGCATGGTTTTCAGTTCCTCAATAACCGTTTGCTCGTTCGTCATGTCACCGAAGAGGAGGGCATGGAGTTCAGCCTTCAGGCTGGCTGTTCGTAGTTCGGCCTTCAGGCGGAAGTTCGTAACCCTGCGCCGTGACTAACATACCAACTTCCGCCTGAAGGCCGAACTACGAACTCCGCTCCCAAGGGGACGACTTAGCTAGCCTCTCTGCCCGCGCGAGCGCCAGACCCAGCCGAACTGGGTGTTGCTCGGACGAGGCGATTCCTGGTACTCCTCTCTCATCTCGGCGATCTTGTCCCCCTGAATCGCCTTGCGCTGGGCCTTCACATCAATCTTGTAAAGCCGCGCCGCGTTCAGCCCGAATATCTTCGCTTTGATTTCGGGAGTGAGCTTCTTGTAGCCGTACTTCTCGGCGACCTCATCGCTGATCTGGAAGCGCCGCAGCCGTTCGATCTGGGATTGTGGGCTGCCGCCCCATATTGAATCAGTGCCCCAGATTATGTGATCTTCGCCGCCGGGGAGATTTAGAATCTGCCCGAGGAAGTGCATTGCAGGCTGGTCGCCCCCGCCGTATCCGCCAGACAGGATGTTCCAAGTGCTGCCAACTTCGAAGTACACGTTGCTCAGCTTGTTGCGCTTGACTATATCGATCAGCTCCGAGCACCACGGGATGTACTGCGGCCCAGCTTGTGCGCCTTCGCGGCGGCGCCCGCCGCCTGCCGTGGGATTGCAGCCCGAGTGATAGATGATGAAGTTGATGTCGGGAAAATCCTTCGCGACTTTCTCGACGTCTTTCGGATGACAGTGCTCTTCGTTGAACAACCCGAGTGGCAGTCCCTTGTGAACGCAGACATTCTTGATGCCAAGCTTGCGGGTTCGTTCCCAGAAGGGGTAAGTGACCTTTTCATCGTCCAGCCAGTATGGCCCGTCGCCGATTATCGAGCCGGTGTACATCTTCCAGGAGTTGATCTTGAGCACCTTGGCCTGGCGTTCCATCTCTTCAAACTCAGATTTGCCCATGTTTGGCCGCAGCAGCCCGTGACTGATCATACGCTGCGACTTACCGGCCATGTTGTTGATGTCCTCGCGCGTCTTGACCATCTTGTCAGGCGGCAGAATGTTCTCGCGCCACTCGGCCGTGGGCACGCCGCTGATGATGGCCATCATTGTGTCGCTGTCCATGAACATCTCTTTGATGTAGTGAGCTTCATTGAGCAGCGCAAGGCGCTCGGCGGTCGAGTTGGCGTTGGGCCGAAAGTTTCGCAGGAAGTCGGCGGCTTGCTTGCCGGCTTCGGTAGCCTCGAACCAGCGGCTCTCGACGTCAACGTGATGAGTCTGATTGTCGAAGATGAATTCTGTCTTCGGCCACTTCTCGGCGTAGGCCGCGGGATCAACCGCTTCGACGGCGTCTACGTCATAGGTCTTGCCGAAGACTTCGTTGTAAGCAAGCATCGCTACGGCCATCCCACCTGTCGTTTGGAGGAACCGGCGGCGCGAGAGCCCA
>JBGQGO010000574.1:0-4005 GCA_041497455.1 Blastocatellia bacterium
CAATACCAGGTTCTCAATCTTCGCGCGATCGTCAAGCAGACCGTCACGAACGAACACAGTCAACTGCCAAAGCTCATCTTCTGTAAGGTCGATTGGCGTTGCAAGTATCGGATCGACGCGCGCAAGCACGGGTTCGATCGGGCCGAGCCGATTCAGGTCCTTTGCAATCTTCTCTGCCCGCCGATCGTAGTTGCGCGCCGACTCGAAAACGTGCAGGTGATGGAAGATCGCAGTCTTTATCCGCGTAAACGCACCGTTGTGATAGTAGGCGACCCGTGCTCCGACGTTGCGCAACGGCGAAGTGCGAAACTTGTAGCGGTCGTCGGGGTTGTGAGTCACCTGCTCGATCCCGTAATCTTCATCCGCGCCCGGTCCGTCGAATTTTGCGTTTGTGTTTTCGGGCGTGAGCTGAGGCACGGCGGCGACGTGCCCGGCGAAGTCGCTGAACATCTCGTTAGACTTGCCGGACACCGCGTGACACTCGACGCATCGCGCCTTCCCGAAGAAAAGCAGCGCCCCACGCTTTTGGTCATCGCTCATCGCGGTTGAATCGCCGCGGGCGTACTGGTCGATCGGTGCATTTGCATACACAAGCGTAAGCACGTATTCGGCGATTGCATTCGCGATCATATCGAACCTGATCGGCGCACCCGCACTCACCTCCGGGTAGACCTTGGCAAACATCCTTCGGTAGCGCTTGATGCCGTCCACACGCGAGGCCAGCTCAGCGCGAATGGCAAAGTTGTCGCCCTCGAACGTAGGGCCAACCAATGCGGTGCGATCGGTGACCGAAATACAAGCTGCCGCCGCGAGCAGGTGCTTAAAATATGACAGCGTCAGCCCTTCCGGCTCCGGGAACCGAAAACCCGCGCTGTTGTCGAACGGGTCTCCCGATAGTGATTCGAAACGGCCAGTCCACGTCGCCTTCGGATAGAACACGGCATTGATGCTGGTCAGAGCGCGCCTCCGGTTTCGCGGCCCCGCCCGGCTCGGTCCGACGAACCCGTTGCTGTCGATGCCGATTGCGATCGATTGCGTATCGGCAAAGCCGGTTGTCGGCGAGTGACAAGCAGCGCACGCGTTGTCCTGCTTGATGGCGAGTATCGCATCGAAGTAGAGAAAATGGCCCGCAGCCGCGAGCTTTTGGTTTATTGGTCTCCCCAGCCGAGCTTGAACTGTAGACTCGATTCTTCCAGTAAAGCCGTAACTGGCAAGGGCCGACCTGAGTTCCTGGTCCAGACTGTTGTCACCGCGCGCGCCGCGGGGAGCTAAGCTCGCCCACAAACAAGCGCACCCAAATATCAGCAAGGTACCAACCTTGAGCCGCAACGCTGGAAAGTGCATCTTGATTCCTCCCTATAAAGTCTTGAGGCTTATGACCTTGCACCGCGCTGGCGCAACTTCCTGCGGAACCGAAGGCGCTATCTTATGCGAAGCGCGACCGGCCGCGCTATGACGGCCATCACAAGCTAAAGTGAGAGTTGTTAGAAAAGTTAGGACTGAGACGACAAACTATGAGATAGGGCGGGGTCGGCGTCCAGGTGATCCAACAGTTTCATACTCGACCAACACAAAGCGGCACGCCATCCCGAACCCGGCCAACTCAGTTGATCGGATGTTTCATACACAGTCTCCGACGGTCGGCTTACTGCCCACAATCTACTTCTCCTGCTTCTTATCGTACTCCTCTTTAGTCATCACCTTGATCGGCTCGAGCCTCTTGCCGGCAAGTTTGGCGTTCACTCCGGTGAGGTCTTGCCCGATGATCGCTTCAAACGCAGCATTCGCAGCATTGATCTCTTTCTCGAGCACCGGAATTCGATCTAGCACCGATTGGGTCGGACGGCCGCCAAACTGGGTCACCCATCCGTAGAGCTCAACGATTCGCTCGCGTAACTGCTCTTCGCCGGTGATCGCGCCTTCCTTGGTCGCAACAAGAGTCTTGTGCAACGCGTCCAGCTTGTCGGCGAAAGCTTCAAGGTCCTTGGCGATCGTGTCACCGCTCTCCAACTTCTTAGCTCGATCCTTCGCCTTGTCCCGCGCATCGGTGACCACATCGTCGACAAACGCGAGCCGCTCCTGCATCCCGTACAGCTTCCAAACAGTCTGTTGTTGAAGCGCGCGGTCGGCCGCCGAATGCACGGACTTCGGATCGGCGACGACTTTGACTTGCCCGGTGAAAGTCTCTTTGTCCTTGATGAGCTTAACGGTGTAAACGCCTTCAGGAACCGACGGCCCGGTCAACGACGGCCCTGCAAGATTCGGTGAAGGCGGAACTTTGGGCGGCTTCTGGCGCATGAACCACTGAACACGATTGAGGCCCTTGCGCTTGCCCGCTGGAAGCGTCGTCATCAACTTGCCTTCAGCGTTGTAGATCTCGATCTTCATATCGCCGAAAACGTGCCGCTCCTTCAGGTAATAAGTGATCGTCGCCGACTCCGATGGATTCGAGCCGACGAAGTCACCATCGCCGGGAAAATCCTGGGAGCCCACTGGAATCGTGATCGCCGAAGGCCGCGAATCCATTATGTAAGCCGCCGACTCGAGAATCTTGGAGCTGAGTTGCCTCAGCGGAGTCATGTCGTCGATGATCAGAATCCCTCGCCCGTGAGTCGCAAGGATCAGATCGTGCTCTCGCGGATGAATCGCGATGTCGCGCACGGCAACCGGCGGCAGGTTCCCCGTGAACTGAGCCCACTGCGCGCCGCCGTCGATCGAGACGAACAAGCCGAACTCGGTTCCGACAAAAAGCAGATCGCGATTGACGCGGTCTTCGCGAACCACGTGGGCGTAGCCCTTCATCGCGTCCGACGCGAGCGACTTCCACGTCTTGCCGAAATCGGTGGTCTTGAAGACGTAGACTTTCATGTCGCCGGTCTGATGGCCGTCGAACGTGACGTAAGCAGTTCCGCGATCGAAGCGGCTCGGCTCGACGCTGGAGCACCAGGTGTTTTTGGGTAAGCCAGTTATGCTTCCAACAACGTTCGCCCACGTTTTCCCGCCGTCGCGCGTGACCTGAAGATTCCCATCGTCGGTCCCGGCCCATATCGTCTTCTCATCCAGCGGCGATTCGGCGACCGCAACGATCGTGCAGTGATTCTCGGCGCTCGAGTTGTCCAGCGACAGCCCGCCCGACTCTTCTTGCTTCTGCTTCTGCGGATCGTTCGTCGTAAGATCATTCGAGATGCGCTCCCACGATTCGCCTTTGTCGGTCGAGCGAAACAGAAACTGCGCGCCGATGTAGATCGCTTTCTTGTTAGTCGGGCTCAGCCCCAGCGCCGTGTTCCAGTTGAAGCGATACTTCGGTTCGCCCTGTTTCTCAAGCGGCTTGATCCATTTCACCTCGCCGGTCGATTTGTGAAAGCGCAAAACGTTGCCGCCTTGAAACTCGCTGTACACGATGTCCTTGTCTAACGGGTCGGCCCATACGAAAAACCCGTCTCCGAATCCGACATTGCGCCAGTCTTTGTTCTCAACTCCGCCCGGGCTCTGCGACGGTCCCATCCACGAGCCGTTGTCTTGCAGGCCGCCGTACACGTTGTAAGGCTGCTCCATATCGAAGCTCACGTGATAGAACTGGCCGGCGGGAATGTTGCTCAGGAACTTGAAAGTGTTCGCCTTGTCATTGGACTGGTAAACGCCGCCGTCTGTGCCGACGTAAACTTGAAACGTGTCCTGAGGGTTGACCCAGATCGTGTGATAGTCGCCGTGCGCGCGCCCGCCGCGTTGTGTGAAAGACTGCCCGCCGTCAGTGCTCACTCCGACATTGAAGTCAGGTTTGTAGAGCCGATTGTAGTCCTTCGGATCGACGAGTATTCGAGCGAAGTAGAACGGCCGCCCTGTTACGCTCGGCGAGGAACTCATCTTGGTCCACGTCTCGCCAAGGTCTTCCGAGCGGTACAGCGCGCTCTTCTTCGCCTCGACGATTGCGTAGACCACATTCGGCCGTGTTGGCGCGACTGCGATGGCGATTCGCCCAAGCTCGCCTTCGGGCAGGCCTTTCGC
>JBGQGO010000575.1:0-4003 GCA_041497455.1 Blastocatellia bacterium
GAGCGTCAGCGGCTGATTTGGATCGAGACCGATGAGGTCGCTCGCATAAATCAAGAGATATCAAAGCGCGAGATTCAACCAGTGGAAGCGTGGGTTGGAGTGACGGGCGCGACTCGAACCGAAACGCTTGCGAATCTCGACTGCGCGCTTGATGCTCGAGCCGACGCCGTGGTGATCGCACCTCTTTCGATCACAGACCTCGTCGACGTCGTCTCATTCTTTCAGCAAAACGTCAGCGATCTATTCGACCACCGAGGCCGCTGGCTCCCGGTCTTTCTCTACGACAACGCCGACATCGCGGCCAATCCGCGCATCCCTCATCTTCGCACCCGCGACGTGAAACAGCTCAGCCGCCTGCCGTTCATATTCGGTTTGAAGGTGTCAGCCTCCCGGCGCGTGCTTGGCAACTACACGAAAGGCGCGGGGCACTTCAAAGACAAAGGTGAGTTTGGGATCTATGTTGGCAACGCGATGCTGATGTTTCAAGTGTTCGATCTTGACCGTGGATTGATGGGCCGTGTGCGGGAGTATTGGAACCGCTACCTGCTTCACAACGAGCTGCCGATAGGAGTCGTGTCAGGTCCTGCCAATGCGCTGCCGCGCGAATGGCAGCGAGCATGGCGAGCGTGCTATGCGGGCGACGAGCGATTGATGTCGATCTACAAATCGGCCTTCGAGCAGTTCGGCGCGGCGTGTCAATTCTCACAAGGTGGCGGACACGTCGAAAAGATCATTGCTTGTCTGAAGCACGCGTTGAAGCTGGATGGCATTATCGCATCCGACCTGGTGGCGGAAGGCACGCGCGCGCTCGATGCAGACGAACGCCGTGAGTTTGCGGACTGCTACACAAGAATCAAAGAGCATCTGGCGGCAACAACCGATCCGGTGTGGATCTCCAATGCGTAGCGCCACTCGCAATACCGGCGTTACAACCTCTTCGATCTCTTCTTTCCCGGCCGCAGCAGATCGCGCGGAATCACCTTCGTCAGCTTGCGAATATACGTGGGAGTCACCCCAAGAATGGACGCAGCTTCGCGCGCGTTCCCCCTAGCCTTGTGGAGCGCACGCGCCCACAGCCACTTCAACAGGGATATCTTCGCGTCGGCAAGCAGCGGGATCTTCACATCCGACAATATGAAGTATTGCTCGTGATCGAGTGCGTTGATTCGCCTCCGAGCGGCCTGAACTTCTCTTCGCAGCTCACCCAGCGGCCGCGAGCCAATCGATGCCTCGACGTCGCTGAGCAGCTTGCAAGCCTCGACCGGATTGTTCGTGCAAATCGCCTGCGACAGCAGCGCTTTGATCTCCAGCTCCAACAGCGATGCACGAAGATCGTGCGCCAGGTCGAGCGCCTCCCACAGCACGGCCGCGGCCTCTTCGTCACGGTCCTGTGATAGATAGTACTTCCCAAGCGTCCGGCGCACGTCGGCCTTTTGCGATTGGCTGTTTGCCTGTTCGGCGATTTCCAGCGCCGTTCCCAGCGCTCTTTGAGCCTTGTCCCATTCGCGCCGCGCCAGGTGCACCCTCGCCTTTATCTCGTAAGTCGACGCGATCTGTGTGCTCTTCACCCGCACGCCGGTCTCGATTGCGCGGGTAACGTATGCCTCCGCGCGGTCATAGTCCTTCAGCCAGACCAGCGTGGCCGCGATGCTGTTCAGCGTAAGGTAGGTGTACTGGTCGTGTCCCATCTGCTCAAACGTATCGTGCGCAAACAAGAGATACTTATACGCGGTCTCGTGCTCGCCGATGACGTTGAGCGCCAGGGCCACGTTGACTCTCGCAACCGCAAGGTTGTAATCGTCATGGCTTTTCAGCAGTATCTTTATGCCGCGCTCGAGCGTCGTGCGCGCGTCTTCGGCCGCGCCCATTCGATTGCGCACGGCGCCCAGGCACAGGTAAGCGACGCCCAGCCAGTACGAGCGCGGCCCCGCCGCGTAAATCTCGACCGCCGCTTCAAAACATATGGCGGCCTCTTCCCATCGCTCGAGCGACCAGAGCGCCTGCCCCTGAAGCTGGACCGCCTCGCCTCTGGTGAGATCGTCATCTCGAACCGTCGCAATCGTCTGCGCAAGAGAAGCGAGCCGTAGTGCCTCGCTTGGCTCGCTCCTGCGGTAATGATAGAGAGCCGTCATCAACAGAACGCGCGCTGCTAATGCGAACGGCACGCGGTCGACGCCCTCCAAATACGGAGCGAGCGCCGCTTCCATCTGGTCGAGTTGGCCGTTTCGCCCCGCGAGTTCCGAGGCTAACAATCTAAGCCGAACCGTATCCTCCTCGAACTCAGGAGCGGTTTGCCAACCGTCGCCAAGCAGTCTCGCGATCTTCTCGTAATCTCCCGATTCGCGCAGCTCTTCCAGAGCGGCTACGTCGGTGTAGTTGTGGGGCATATGTCCTCCCTTTGGAGCCGGGACTCTGGCGTATCGATGGTCGCATTGTCAGACACGCTTGCCTGCGTGTCAACCTGGGTAGCGTAGACTGTCCAGTCTGCGCGGCTTCCGCACTCGGTATGATCCGAAGTAGTGCGCAGACTGGACAGTCTACGCTACCCAAGTTCTTCTCCGCTCGCTCGTGATCGGCGAACCAACGGCGCGACGCCGAGCACGATCAGCAGACCAAACGAACAGAGCGTAACGATCCTGAAAGCGTGGCGTACCGGCGTCTCGAGAAAATCCAGCGTGACCCGATGCCTTCCCGCGCGCAGCTCAATCTCCATGTCGCCCAACTCTTTCGAAGTCTTGATAGGAGCCTGCTGCCCGTCTACTGTCGCCGTCCATCCCGGAAAGTTGAACGTGCGGACCAGCAACTCGTCATCGTCCTTAAGATCGGCTCGCACGATACGGTGCTCAGGCTTCCACTCCTCGACCACAACTTCGCCGTTCTCCTCAGTAGCGAGTCCCGCTCGAGTCACTTCGTCGGGTAACTCACTGGCATCAGCAGGAGCGCTGCTCGGAATCGTAGCCCAGTTCAAATGCTCAGGTTCAGGCTCGAACACGGCAGCCTCGATCATCGGCCGGGCTACGGCGACGGCGCTGAAACCGACGCCCCCTACGATGATGAAAGCAGCCAGCGAGGCGAACAGCAGACGTTCAGAACGCGAACGCCGCGCGCCCGCGTTGACGGCCGCTTGCGTCAAGGCCCCGGCAATCAGCGCGACTACCAGAGTCGTGATCGCAAGCATTCGCCACGTGAAGACTCCGATGTCGATCTTTGGTATCAGCTTACCCACCTGCATCGACGCCTTGGTCATCATGAAGCTCGCAAGGCCGCCGAGGATTACCCATGACAGCACTCTTTGCTTGAGCGCTGGCGATGAGGTCAAGGCTCCACGCTTGAGCCACAGCAACGTGATCGCGCCAACGGCGATAATGGCCGTTCCGGTTATCCAGATTGAGTCGATCAGCTTGAAGAAGCCGCTGTGCACATCCGCGTTGTACAAATCGTGCACGAAGATGTAGGTCTTGTGATATGGCCACGTCTCTGTGACGTACTCTTTATGAATAAAGTTCTGCTCGATCGCCGCCGGCAAAAGGTACACCGCCGCCAGCCCGATCCCTAACGCCATTGCCACAGCGACCGCCGCCAGACCCTTCCACTCTTTTCGCATCACGCCGAGCACGAGCACGTACACACCAAACCCGAGCGTGAATTGGTAAGCCGTCGGCGGATGCGACCACAGGAACGCGCCGTAGCTCGCCGCAAGTCCAACGATGTTGACCAGCATTGACCTTTGCCTGGCTTGCACGGGCGTTTTCATCAAGCGCTCACCGAACAACAACATCAGAGGCATCCACACGAAGACCAGCAGCTCAGCCATCGCGCCGCGTTGATACTGATCCAACATGTGATATGGAAGGAAGATGTACGCGGCCATGGCCGCCATCGCGGCCCCTCGCCCCATCACTTGCCTCGCGTAGATGTACAGCGCCGCCGCTGCCGCAATCATCATCGCCAGATGCGCGTCTAGTAACGCTCGCAGCCAATCTCCCGTGACGGCATAAAAGGC
>JBGQGO010000576.1:0-4000 GCA_041497455.1 Blastocatellia bacterium
GAAATGCACATCAAGCTCTACGAGGGCTATGTCACGCAGACTAATCTGCTGACGGAGAAGATTGCCGAATTCATCAAGGACGGCCACATCGATCAGGAAGAAATGCCGGCCTACTCGGAGCTAACGCGCCGTCTCGGCTTCGAGTATAACGGGATGGTCTTGCACGAATACTATTTCGGCAACATGAAGCGGGGCGGAGCAGGCGATCCGGAACGCAATTCGGCATTCCTCAAAGCGGCGGAGCAGAGCTTTGGCAGCTACGCAGTTTGGAAGACTGATTTCGTAGGCGTTGGCAAGATGCGCGGGGTTGGGTGGGCCATCTGTAATCAGAATCCGGCGAATGATAGACTGTCGAACCATTGGATCAGCGAGCATCAGATCGGCAACGTCGCAGGTTTCAATCCAGTGCTCGTGATGGACGTCTGGGAGCATGCGTACTTGCTGGACTATAAGCCAGCCGAGCGCCCCAAGTACATCGAAGCTTTCTTCTCTAACATCGATTGGAACGCGGTCGAAGGGCGCCTGATGAAGGAGACCGAGAATCGTTCCATGGCCGCTCAGTCGCCTGTCCCTCGCTAGATTTATGTGGCGCGCCTAAATCAGGGGCGCGGGTTCACCAAGCTCAAGGCCAGGGCTGCCGTTGGGTAAACGCGCACGCCGTGCAGCCCGGCCACCATGCCGTTGACAGCTCAGGTCCGCCATCGGGAGAATTGCAATGCGTTCGCGACGGCCGTGTACTTCGTCCGGTTTTTGGACACGTGCTCGGTTGTCTGGGAAGCGGGCGTAAGTGAATCGGAGGAATTGGCATGACTCGGGCTGGAGGTTGGCTTGTTGGGCTTCTCCTGATTTCAATCGAACTTGGCTCCGTCTCGGTTTCGGCTCCTCGAGTCCAGTCCAACTCAGACGCCGGAGTGTCGGATGAGGAGTACGAGATTTATTCGGCCGCAATCAAGCAGATGTACGTCCAGCCCGAAACCAAACTACTAATAATCGAGGAACGAACGTTCCGCTACGACTTCGCCAGCGAGAATGACGAGCCGTGGCGAGAAAAGAAGAAGGGGTTGACTATCGATCAATCAGCCGCCGAAGACTATGAAGCCAGGAACAGCCAGCATTGGCTGCTGAATAAGGCGTCGTTTAAGCTGCCAGTGAAAATCAACCTCATAACCGACCTCGATTTGAAAGCGATCTTCCACGGAAACTGGGGGGAGTTGCAATGGATCAACTATTACAGACGATTCCCGGATTCAAGGGGCTTCGTCATGCTTTCCCGAATCGGCTTCAATACTGAGCGCACGCAAGCTCTGCTGTACGTGGGAAGCCGCTGCGGCCCTGGATGCGGTGACATACACTTTCTTCTCCTGGAAAAAGCTAACGGGACCTGGACAACGAAAAAAGAAATCAGGAAGAAGAGCTTCGGTTGAGTGTCGCGAAACCTGGAGTGCGGAAGCGCGCGACCTGCCTACGATAGTATCCGCTCAAAAGCTGATGCCTATTTGGACTGCGCCGCCTATTCTGCGTTCAATGACTCTCGCATGGGTGGCGGCGCTTTTGCATATTTAGAGTGGGCGGCCCCAGAACCCGGTCTCTTGGTAGTGTCTTATACACGCAAACTAAAGCGCCGCCACGTATGCGATAGTCGTTCAATGCGGAACAGGCGGCGCAGTCCAAATGGATCAGCCGCTTTTCTGGCCGTAGCCAAGTTCCGCGCCGCCGGAGATGATGTGATCGACGCCGGTCGTGAAGCTTGCTTCGGCCGCGATAAAAAGACACAAGCGGCCGACCTCTTCGATCGTGCCCATTCGACCCATCAACTGCGCGGCTTCGCCATCCGCCCGGCACTGCTGCGGATCAGGCGCGGCGTCGATCGCTTCCTGCCAGAGCGGCGTAAAGATGTTGCCCGGAGAAATTCCATTGACGCGCACTCCGTGAGGAGCTTCATCGATCGCCAGCGCCTTGGTGAGAGCAGTGATCGCCCCTTTCGTGGCTACGTAAGTAGCGGCGTGGCGTTGCCCAATCGTAGCTACGAGGCTCGCAATATTAATGATGTTGCCCCTGCTCCGCCTCAGATGCGGGAGCGCGAATTTGCACGCGGCAAAAACGCTGACGAGATTGAGGTCGATCAGATCGCGGAACTCGTCGACGGAGAAATCGTCGATCGGCTTGTGAGGCGGATGCCATCCAGCGTTGTTGATCAGGCAATCGATCTTTCCGTAACTGGAGACGGTCGCTTCGATCAGATTCTGGATGTCTTCGTTCTTTCTGACATCGCAATAGATGAACGACACGTCGGCAGGATCCTGAGCAATGGTTTGCAAGGCTGTCGCGGCCGCCGCGCCTTCGTCTCCGTCGTTGCTGCACACGACGACTTTTGCTCCGGCCTTAACAAACTCATGCGCGCAGCCCTTGCCGATCCCGCGGCTGCTGCCGGTTATGATCACCACCTTATCGGCGTATCGCAAGCATGTCATTCTATTTTCCATTTTCTATTTTCTATTTGCCGGCCTTGTTGCCGCCAGAAAATAGTACTTGTTATCGGTGACAAAACAAGTATGATCTCGCAGCTTGGGCGGCTGGACCGCAAGCAATAGGCGCCGCGAGATCTGCGAATGGCATGAGCGTATGACGGCAAAGTGATAGTGTATGTCAGAAGAGAGCGAAGGCGTTATGACAAGTATCAGTGAGTACGCCGTCATCGTCAGCCCGAAGGATAATGTCGCGGTGGTGAAGAACAAGATTCCGCCCGGCAAGAGACTGGAGTTGCCTGATGGCCGCGTCGTCTGCATAACCGACAGCATCGAGCCTGGCAATCGGTTCGCTACGCGAGCAATCGCCGCAGGCGAGTTCGTGTTGCAGTATGGCCAGCCTATTGGCGCATCGCTCGGGATTGGCGAAGGCGATCTGATCTCGCACGCCAACATGTCGGATGCTGTGCCGGTTGTGCGCGACCTGCCGGAGGACCTGCACACGCCGCCGCCTGCTTATATACCCGCCCAGGAACGCGCGACGTTTCGTGGCTTTCGCCGAGGGGATGGCCGGGTGGGCACGCGCAACTACGTCTTGATAATACCGACGAGCATGTGCGCGAGCACCGAGTCGCAGCAGATTTCGATGATCGCCGAGTATACGCTGTTCACTCGCGAAAAGTACCCCAATGTCGATGGCGTGGTGGCGATCCCGCATAACAAAGGCTGTGGGTGTTCGGACGGGTCGAATATCGAAGTAATGCTGCGCACGCTGGCGAACTATGCCGATCATCCCAACGTCGGCGGCGTCATAATGATCGAGCTCGGCTGCGAGAAGACCAACCTGTCGATAGTCGAGCAGTATCTGCACCGAAAGGGCCGGCAGTTGAACAAGCCTTTTGTCAGGTTCGGAATTCAAGAAGCAGGCGGCACTCAGGGGACGATAGCGCGAGGCCTGAAGGAAGTAGAGATGATGCTGCCCGAGGTCAATCGCGCAGAACGCGTGGAGGTCCCTATAAGAGAGCTCGTGTTAGGCGTGAAATGCGGCGGGTCGGATGCGTTCTCGGGCATCTCGGCCAATCCAAGTCTGGGCCGCGCCTCCGATTTGTTGGTCCGCTCGGGTGGTACTGTATTGATTACTGAAGTCCCGGAGTTTTGCGGCGCGGAACATCTGATCGCCAACCGCGCAAAGGACGTCGAGACAGGCCGCGCCGTGTACGCAGCCGTCGATTGGTATAAAGGCTTCGCCGCGCTCCGCGGCGTGCGGCTCGACGAGAATCCGAGTCCCGGCAACGTACGCGGAGGGCTTCTTAACATCACCATCAAATCGCTCGGCGCAATCGCGAAGGCCGGCACGACGCGCGTGGAAGGCGTCACCGATTATGCCGAACCGCCAACCGGCCGCGGCCTCTGGATGATGCAGGGACCGGGCTACGATCAGGAATCGACGCCGGGCCTCGTCGGAGCGGGAGCCACTATCATAGTCTTCACCACCGGCCGAGGTACGACTATCGGCAATGCTATTGCGCCGGTCA
>JBGQGO010000577.1:0-3994 GCA_041497455.1 Blastocatellia bacterium
ATGCGTGAGACGTGATGCGTGATTCGTGTTCTTTTCACGCATCACGTCTCACGCATCACGCGAAGAGGACTTATCAATTGGCACACATGGATGTACTGCTTTGTGACGACGTAGATTACCTTGGACAGCGCGGGCATGTGGTGCGCGTGCGCGCGGGTTACGGCCGAAACTACCTGCTTCCTCAGGGGCTGGCAATAAAAGCCAGCGCCGGCAACAAGAAAATGCTCGATGAGCAACGGCGACTGCTTACCAAGCGCGAACAGCGCGAGCACCTGTCCGCTCAAAGCGAATCCGAGAAGTTGCAGGGAATCGAACTGCGTTTCGAGAGGCGAGTCGGCGAGCACGGGATACTTTTCGGATCGGTCACCGCGCTGGACATAGCCGAAGCGCTAAAGGAACGCGGGCTGACTGTCGAGCGCCGCAGGATCGGTTTGCGCGAGCACATCAAGGAAGTTGGCGACTACGATGTGACGATCAAGCTGCACCGTGACGTGAACCCTTCGATCAAGGTGTTCGTTCGCAAGGAGGGCGCGGAAGAGGCGAAAGCCTCGGAAGTGGCTCCAGCAGCCGATTCCACGCCAGCAGAACCTGTCGACGCCGAGCCGTCGGCGGAGGCAGCCGAGACCTCCCAGTCGGAAGCGGAAACCGCCGAAGAGTAGCTGCTTGATCCTTGCTGGACGCAGTTGAAATGTTATTGGTATCATCGCCCGCGCGGAATCGCTGAGGGAGCAGCGTTCTGCTCTGCGTCGACCTTGCGACCCTCCTCTTGACCTCGGTAACGCGCCCGCAAACGAGCGCCTCTTTCAAATACGAATCAAAGTAACAATCGCTGCCACAGGCGAGTTTCACTTATGACGCGAGCGGCAATGGGTGACCCCTTTTTCGACAAAGGCCTCCCGTCCAACGTCGAGGCGGAGCGCTCTATTCTGGGCGCCATCCTGCTCGACAACGCCGTCTGCAACCAGGCAATCGAGTTGCTGCGCCGCGACGATTTCTTCCTCGACTCCCACCGCCGAATCTTCGATAAGATGGTCGCGCTCTCCGAGCGCCTCATGCCCATCGACTTGATCACTCTCAGCGACGAGCTGCGGCGCGCCGGCGAGTTCGAACAGATCGGCGGCGCTACCTACATCGCATCGCTGATCGACGGCGTGCCGCGTACCGACACCATCGAGCCTTACGCCAAGCTCGTCAAACAGAAGTCGATGCTGCGCAAGCTGATCTCGGCTTCCCAACAAATCGTCTCGCTCGCATTCGAAGAAGACGACGACGCCGACATGATCATCGACAAGGCCGAACGCATGATCTTCGAGATAGCCGAAGATCGCGTTCGCCAGGGCTTTCAATACATCGGCGACGTCGCGCATCGCAGGCTCGAGCAGATCGAGCAGATGGCCGGCCGGCCCGAAATGATCACGGGTGTTCCAACCGGCTTCACGGACTTCGATCGAATGACCTCCGGCCTCCAACGCCAGGAGCTGATCGTGATCGCCGCGAGGCCGTCAATGGGAAAGACGGCACTGGCTCTCAACATGGCTCAATACGCAGCTAAGAACGCAAACGTCGTCGGCATATTCAGCCTCGAAATGTCAGCCGAGCAACTAGTGTCGCGGCTGCTTTGCTCGGAAGCGCGGGTCGATGCTCACCGGCTGAGGACCGGCTATCTCAATCGCGAGGAATGGGCCCGGCTCGCGGATGCGTTGCGGCGCCTGTGCGAGACGAAAGTCTTTATCGACGACTCCGCCGCCGTCAGCGTCATGGAGATGCGCGCGAAGTGCCGAAGGTTGAAGGCTGAGCACGGGCTGGACATGCTCATCGTCGATTATCTGCAACTGATGGCCGGCCGCGGACGAATCGAATCGCGCCAGCAGGAAGTGTCTCAGATTTCGCGCGACCTGAAGGGACTGGCTAAGGAACTGGACATTCCGGTGGTCGCGCTGTCGCAGCTTTCGCGCGCACCCGAACAGCGTAGCGAGCACAAGCCGCAGTTGAGCGACTTGAGAGAAAGTGGCGCGATCGAACAAGACAGCGACGTGGTGTGCTTCATTTATCGGGAAGAGCTCTATAACCCGACTGATGAGAATCAGGGTACGGCCGAGCTGATCATCGGCAAGCAGCGCAACGGCCCGACTGGAATGGTCCAGTTGGCTTTTCTAAAAGAGTTCACCAGGTTCGAGAACATGTGGCGCGAATGATGCGTGATTCGTGAAGGGCGGCAACAGGACCTATGCGACCTATATGGCCGATCACGTTTCACTCTTTCCTATGCCCGAACTTCCTGAAGTAGAAACCCGGCTGCTCTATTTCCGGCGCACGGCTCTCGGCCAATGCGTCGAGCGCGTGATAATCACCGCTCCAAACATGATCAAGAGCCCCACCGCTCGAGTGTTCGCCCGTGGGTTGCGAGGGCGATGTTTCGTCGAAGCATTCAGGCGCGGCAAGTATCTAATCGTTGCACTCGACGATGGCCGCGCCCTGATTCTGCACTTCGGGATGGGCGGCGACCTCTGCTACTACGAACAACCGAAGGAGCGGCCCGACTACACTCGCATCGAGTTCATTTTCAGGAATGGCTGGCGCCTCGCCTTCACTTGCCCGCGGAAGATTTGCCGAGTGATGCTGGTCGATGACGCCGCGCACATCCCGGCTCTTCGCGAGATGGGCCCCGAGCCGCTCGGCCCCGCATTCAGCTTTGCCTTCCTCGAGCGCTTGATCGAAGAGCGGCCGCGGCGTCAGATCAAGCCGCTGCTGATGGACCAGAAGATGATTGCCGGAGTGGGCAACATCTACGCCGACGAGATTCTGTTTGAAGCGCGAGTGCGGCCCGATCGTCTCGCGTCAAGCTTGAGCGAAGTCGAGATCAAGCGCATTCACCGCGAGACGCGCCGAGTGTTGAGACGCGCGATGCGAACGGCAGGCGACGAAGAGTTCCCGTCGGACTTCCTGGTCTCACGCGACGCGCGCGGAGCGGTGTGCAAAATCTGCGGTCAGCCGATTGAGAAGAAAAAGCTCGGCGGCCGCACGGCGCATTTCTGCTCTCACTGTCAGGTGTGATCACTTGTGAACGGAGCAATGCTGATATGGACGCAAAGATCTGGAGCGACATCCTTCACCCGGACATATCGATAGTCGAGAAGATAATCCGTCCGGTGATCGTTTACTTCTTCCTTGTCATCGCGCTCAGGCTCGCCGGCAAGCGCGAGTTGGCTCAACTGAACCCGTTTGATCTGGTCGTGCTGCTGACGTTGTCGAACACGGTGCAGAACGCGATCATCGGCAACGACAACTCAGTGACTGGCGGGATCATCGGCGCGACGACGCTCTTGGCGGTCAATTACTTCGTTGTGCGGTTTCTTTTCAAGCACCAGAAGCTTGATCGGCTGGTCGAGGGCGATTCCGACGTGTTGATCGAAGGAGGACAGATCAAACACGGCCGGCTGAAAAAGGAACTGATAACTTTGACCGAACTTGAGTCGGCCGCACACAAGCAGGGCTTTGGTTCACTCGACGAAGTCGACCACGCGCAGATCGAACCTGGTGGAACATTCTCGTTCATCGGAAGGAAGCCCCCGCCCGAAGCCGAGCGCCACAGCGAAGTGCTCGCGCGCCTCGATCACATAACAAGTGAGCTCGCAGAATTGCGCGCGGCGCAGAACCGATGAGCCACAGCGCCGCTAGGGAGTTTGTAGTTCGGCCTTCAGGCGGAAGTTTGTAAGGGAAGATCCGAGTCACATACAAACTTCCGCCTGAAGGCCGAACTACGGATGTGAGCGTTTGCTTGCCGCCGACGTTAGACGGAAAGTTTATGCCTTCTTTGTTCTTGAACGTGCGAGTCTGGCCGTTGGCTTCGACGGCAATCGTCGAATTGTTATCGCTCTTGACGCCGAGCACCTTGACTCGTTGAAAGTACGACCCGTTCGGGCCGCCGGGTTTTACGCCCCACGACCGGAGGCGCTCGGCGATATAATCGGCGGCGAGCCCGAGTCCTTCGGTG
>JBGQGO010000578.1:0-3977 GCA_041497455.1 Blastocatellia bacterium
AGTTCAAGCTTTAGCTTGCTGGTTCAGAGTTCAAGCTTTAGCTTGCTGGTTCAGAGTTCAAGCTTTAGCTTGCTGGTTCAGAGTTCAAGCTTTAGCTTGCTCGCAGCCTGAAGGCTGAACTCTGAACTGTGAAGCTAAACATCCCACTTCTTTCCGTAATCTAGAATCGGATACTCTCGCCAGATATCTAATACCCGTTGGTGACCCATGCGCTCAAGGAATTCACTAGCGCTCGACCAGGACCAGTCCTGCCAGCGTTCCACGTAACCATGATGAACCGGATTGTGATGTACGTAATTCAAGGTCACCCAAAAGTGGCGCTCGGACTTCATCGGCCGCTCAAAGCAGTTGTACCAGCACTTCCTGCCTCTTGCACCGTCGTCTCCATTCCAGTTAAACGAGGAGCGTCCGTGAAACTGCCCCAGAGCGCCACGCAACTCCTTGATGGCTTCCGTCAGAACCAGGACGTGATAATGATTAGGCAACACACACCACGCGTAGATTGCGGAACAGAATTCCCGACAGCTTTGCAGAACTTCCGCCTCACATTGAGTCATTCGTTCTGGATTCTTGCCGATGAGGTGTGCGTGCTCAAAGCACGCAGCCGAGATCAAATACTGATGCTCGCCTTCCATGTCCCAGTGCGGTGGCGAGTGCTTTGGATAACCCCGTGCGCGCCGAAGCTCGATGACGCGCGCTCGTTCTTCGTCGGTCATCTTTCGCCAGTCATACATAGCGTTCTGGGAAGTTCAGAGTTCAACCTTCAGGTTGCTGGCCCAGCGGAAGAGCAAGCTAAAGCTTGTACTCTGAACTCTGAGTCACCCTTCGGAAGAGCAAGCTAAAGCTTGTACTCTGAACTCTGAGTCACCCTTCGGAAGAGCAAGCTAAAGCTTGTACTCTGAACTCTGCCCTCAGTCTATCCGACACGGTGCAATTCGCCTTCTTCTCTGAGATAGCGGGTGAAAGGAGTGTCCTCATCTAGATCGATAAGGTCTAACGGTCGCCCGAGAACGTCTTCAGCATCGCTCATAGACCGAAAGAAAACTTTCGGCGGGAGACCAGAGACGGCGAGGTCAATATCAGAGTCGGGCCGCATAGTCTCTGTGACTGCGGAACCGAACACGTACACTTCGCGCGCTCCGGCTGCCTTGAGGACCGCCGCTGCCTTCCCAATCAGTCGTTTCAATTCATCGTTCATTGTGTGAAAAGAAGCATGCGCTCCAGACGCTGGCCGTAAAGCGACTGAAGCTCCCGACGGAGTTCGTCTAAGATGTCTCTCACCTTCTGGTTCATACCGTTGCCGACCATCTACCATATTTGCGGCGCCGACAGCATAGCAGAAAACCTGATGCAGCATCATTGTGGGCAACGGCGGACGACAGGCGCGAGACATGAAACAGCGCCAAGCATAAACACATCAAGCCGAGTTTTACTCTCGCAAACATCCCGATCGCCAGGGCTTCATCTGACTCGCGGGCGATAGATGGCCGTATGCCGGACTTGCTGTACGAATCTCGATCCACCGGCGATCAACAGGAGATCCAGCACTACGAACTCGTGCCCTTTGCGCTCAAAGCAGTCCGCGATTCGCCCTCTTACGGAAATCTGTTCGCCGTTGCGAGCCGCGCTCCAGTTTATCAAATCGCTCGCTGTGTGAATCCACGGTCCGAGCTTGTAGTTGCGCACGAGAATCTGGTTCGCCAGACCGAGCAGCGTGAATGGGTGCGCGACCGCGTCAGCACAAGTGTAGATGGGCAGGCGCTCGTCGAGATTGGCGAGCACTGTGGTATCAGGAAGGCTCACTGTTTCGGTCAGTGTTCCAAGCACCGTGCCAGGAACGAGCAGCTCGCGCGACGGAACGGGCCGTGCTTCGATCAGAGGCAACGGCGCTTTGGGATAGTCTTCCAGCCGCGCCTCGCCAAGCCACGCCGATCGATCATTCACCGTCGCAAGCGCGGTCGCACACGCTATCCCGTCTTCACGCTCAGCCGTAATGGCAACCTTGATCGGATCAGCGCTCTCGTCTACTTCAGCTCGGACGACTGCTTCTTCGCCGTCGTAGAACGGCTGATGAAACTTGACCTGCATCGAGCCGCGTTCGAGCCAATCCAGTCCGAATCGCTCGACTATCGGAACCGTCATGTAAGCATAAACCGTCACGCCCGGAACCAATCCACCTCGAAAGCCGAAGCTCGCGGCCGTCGCGTCGTCGTGAATCTTGTTTTCGGAGTCGGCCGACGTGTTGCGTGCACGCACTCGGTAAGTAAGTACCATACGTATGATCATCAGAACACAAAGCCACTTAGACACGATGGAGAGTTCCTTCTCACCCCAGTGTCTTTGTGTCTTCGTGTTTTATCTCATTGGTAGTAGCGGACCAGCCACTCGGCCACGAGCGCCGGTTTCTGGCTGCCTTCCGTTTCGCACGTCACCGACCAGGCGATCTGTATGCCGCCGGTGACGTCTTCGGCTGATTGAAGCGTGAACCTGGCGCGAATTCGCGAACCGGCGGGCACGGGCGAAACGAAACGCAGGCGGTTCAATCCGTAGTTGATTCCCATCTTGAAATCGCCCTGAACCTTGAGCGCTTGCGCGGCCAGATGAGGCAACATCGACAGCGAGAGAAATCCGTGAGCGATGGTTGAATGAAACGGCGAGTCTGTTTTGGCTCGCTGGACGTCTACGTGAATCCACTGATGGTCTTCGGTTGCGCCGGCGAAGTCGTTGATGCGCGATTGGGTGACTTCGAGCCAGTCGCTGGCGGCGACTTCCTGGCCGACTAGACTCTTGAGTTCTTTGATACCTTCGATGATCCGTATTGGCATGAGTCCTCCGGTAATGATTTGATTAGGGATCAACAAAGGTAGCGAACTCGTCTGCTGGTTGCAACCGCCAGAGCACTTGCTTTCAACCGCAAAAGCGGTGCGCGTCAGCCTTTTGGCGCATACCCACACTCAGCCAGAGACTTGTGTGAAGGCGAACGAATCACCCAACCGGAAGGTCGGGGATCTTTCAAGTCGCTGGCGTTAGCCCGATCACTCTCCGTCCTCATCGCTACCGTAGCCATCCGCAAGCAACATCTCGTCGGGCGAAAGCTGATCACCTTGAGCTGCCCAGTTACGATTGAACTCTTCGTCAAACTCTTTGCGGCGGCGTTCTTCCGCTTCCCACTCCTGGCGAGTGCGACAAAACGAGAATGCAAACCCTTCGTCCCTGTTGCTGCCGTCCAGATGCCAGAACCCAGGACCTAGCCCTTCCACCGACTCTTCCCCCAGACAAAGCTCACAGTTCTCATCAACGATCATCTCCTTCGCGGACATCACCAAAGGTATGCGCCGGCGTTCGCTCTCGATCATCGCGGATGGAATCCTCCCGTCGAAGTCCCGCTGACGCTTGTCCAACCAAGCCGTTTTGATTCCTTCCAGAGGCGCCATCTCGGCCGCGGCTTCGATTCGGTCCGGCGCCTGGACACGTTCCCAACACTCGCTCAGCAGGTGGCGCACCAGGTAGTAATAGAGCACCACCTCGTGTGTGCCAAAGCCCGCGAAGAGATAGGCGAAGCTGTCACGCGTCAGTGGCGGCGGGCCTTCACCAAGCATCGACCACTGCAACTGGCGGGTGTGCAAATCGAAGTCGATAAAGTCGAGCCTCGCCAGCATCACGTCGCGCGGGCTTTGGCTATGCAAATCAGCGCGCGGCGTCATCAGCCAACTCTCGTGAATCCCGGCCACCGGGTCTTCGGCTTTCGCTTCGCGCGCCGCCAGACAGCCATTGACGATGAACTCGGTCATCGCGGCGCCGTAGAGGACCGGCCGTGCGTCCAACGGCGGCTCGGCCCGGCGGCGACGGTGCTCGTCACGGCGCGCGTTGTATTCGTCCACCGAGTAGACGAACAACCAGTCGTCAGGGACGCGATAGAGCAGGCAAACCTCGGTTGCTTGCGAGCCGTCGTGGTATCGGACTTCGCCCCTGCCTTG
>JBGQGO010000579.1:0-3974 GCA_041497455.1 Blastocatellia bacterium
CTCAACTGAGTGAGATCAAAGTACCGGTGCTGGTCGTTTCTGGACGGTACGATCTTGTGACGCCGCCCGATCAATCATTCCAGCTTGCCAATGGGCTTCCGCAATCGAGGCTGGTTGTCTTGGAGCACAGCGGTCACTTCCCATTCTTCGAGGAAAACTACTTGTTTACGGAATGGGTGCGCCAGTTCATGGCGGCGACGAGCGGCGTACAAGACGACAGGACAACTCGCGGCCCGGTCACTGAGTCGTCGGGCGGCTCGCGGTGATATGGAGTTCATGGCATGACCCACGAGCTAGTCGTTCTTGTAACAACCTCGACCCGTGATGAAGCTGCCGCCATCGCCGAGGCGCTCGTATCGGAGCGCCTTGCTGCCTGCGTGAACATCGTCGCTGCCATCGAGTCGGTCTATCGATGGGAAGGGAAGATCACCCGCGACAGCGAAGCGCTGATGATCATCAAGACCACGGACGACCGATATCCCGAACTGGAGCACCGCGTCAAAGAACTTCACAGCTACAGCACACCGGAAGTTATCGCGATGAGAATCGAGCGAGGCTCGGAGCAGTACTTGAATTGGTTGCGTGACTCGACAGTGAACGATGAAACGAGGTAACGCTCCGGTTCAGCGGAGGCGCGCCAGCGCCGAGCGCTGCAACCGGTCGTTAGCTGCTCCGAAGCGAATCACAGAATCCACCAGTCAGTGTTCTTCAATCCCTTTGGGATAACGATCGGCCACAAGATTCAGTCTGACGTCATGTTCAAGGAGTGCTTTCAGGCCCGCGAGCACCAACGAAAACCCTTGAGTCGAATCAATCGCCTGTTTTACAAGTGCGTCGCCGTCGCCAGTAAAGCCAGCGTTCGTGATGCTGACGAACGTTGTGCCATCCTCCTGGGGCGCGAAGATCCATTCCACGGTGGTGGGACTGCCGTACCCCGGCCACTCGATGACGATGCGCTTGTTCGGTTCAATGGCTTTCGCAGTCACCGGGATTGAGATGCCGTACATTTCCCAGTCCCATTGAACCTGCTTGCCGGCCTCGAGCCTGCCACTGCTCTTTGTGAACCAGAACTTGGTGGTGATGTCGGGGTTGATGAAGGCCTCGAACACATCCGCGACGGGCTTGCGGATAAGCATTCCGGTTTTTGCTATCGGCACCTGCTTAAGCTGTAGATTGTCCATACTGTCTCTTTTGAGCAGCTAACGCTCGGGTTCAGCCGCGTTGCGAAGCGAGGCGGAGCAACGTCGGCTGCAACCCGTTGTTCGGCCAAGCCCCCACTCCACTTTGGCGTGACAGGTCTAGGGCAACTCCAGCGCTGCCTTCAGACAGGTGTTGACCTGTTGCATAAGGGCATCAGGCAAACTCCCCAGCTTCCGGAGGACCTTGCCTCTGTCCAGCGTGAGCAGATTGACACAGTTCACTACGGAATTCTGTCTCAGCCCGGACCGCTGCCCTTCGGGTGTAGCAATCTCGATCAGCAACTGCGTCGGTTCTAAGGCCCTTCGCGTCACGCTCGTGATCTGCGCCACAATGGTATTCAGCAGACGTTGATTATCCCGGTCGTTCTGGATCACAAGTACGGGCCGCACCTTGGTCCCACCGCCTGGGGCATATGGGTAATCGACCAGCACGACGTCACCGCGTTGGACGTTCATGACTGCCTACGGGGATCAAGGTCGTTGTAGATGTCCATCGCGGGATCATCCCACCCTTCTCGCCCGAAGACTTCCATGACGTGGGGGTACATGCCACGCAGGAGTTGATTGGCTTCTTCTTCGTCCAAAAGCGCTTTCACACGAGCGTATATCGCTTCCGCGATAAGAACGTAGGTGGTATGCGTGTCCGGGTCGATGGCGCGGGGCGGCATTTCGCCTTGCTGTGCCACAGCTTGTCGCTGTTCGAGAGTCAGTTCGATCATTGCATATCTCCTTTTCAGCACTAAATCCACTGCACGAGTATAACCGAAAGAGCCATCCACACGTCACTCTCTAAAACTGGTCTAACACTAGCGCTACCGGCCAAGGCCGAACGACTGCGATCACCGTGGCCGCGCCTGAGGACGCATTGACTTGACAGGAGCTGCGCGGCCTACGGTGCATCGCGGAGTTAGGCGATTTATTGTACGTCGTCAGCCTCTCAGCTTAAACTCTTTCCGAGCCACGTCGCGGTCCCTCGCCGTTCAGATTTCTTACTTCCTTCGACCGGTTCTAGGAGGAAAGCCCAGTAGTTCGCGCGCACTGACTTTAGAAGCGAGGATCGCTTTCGGATATCGCATATTCGAAGGCGAAAGGGTATGGCAGGTACGCCGCATCCTCCATCGTTGCAGGCGTTCACGTTGCCAGTCTGTTGGCTTCTGACCTGCGAAGGCATACAGAAAGTGCCAAGCATTCCTGTATTCTCGCTCTCGAATTTTGGTTGACGCCCGCCCTTTCGTTTGTCTATATACGCTGGTCGCCAGGTGATTTCACCAATGTTCGCGGCTTCCACATAGGAATTCGACAGAAAACTGTCTAATCTTTTTATCCAGAAGATTCCTTCTGCCTTATCCAACTACCTGTGACAGCATTCTTGGCGTCTCATTCGCTTGTCAGTCCATAGCTTACCATGCGAAGTCAGACATATCACTTTAGATGTGATAGCCAGAAGGTTCCTTTCTGCATAATCCCATCTGCATAAACACGGCCTCTGACCCTGCTATGACTCTCACGAGATAGTCCTACGTCTGTTAGTCAGTGTTTGAAGTGTCGCATCCCGGTGAACACCATCGCCAGTTTGTGTTCGTTGGCGGCGGCTATCACTTCCTCATCGCGCACTGATCCGCCGGGCTGAATCACGGCCGTGACTCCAACGCCAGCCGCTTCGTCGACGCCGTCGCGAAAAGGAAAGAAGGCATCCGAAGCGACAACGCAGCCGGCGAGCGGGAGTTGCGCTTTCATCGCCCCGAGCTTCACCGAATCCACTCGGCTCATCTGCCCGGCGCCAACTCCTACAAGTTGCCCTTCGCGCGCGTATACGATCGCGTTGGATTTGACGTGCTTGGCCACGATCCAGGCGAAGCGCAGCGCACGCATCTCTTCATCGGTTGGCTGCCGCTCCGTTACAACTCGAAGCTTCGCATCATCTAGCACGCCGTAGTCGCGATCTTGAATCAGCAACCCGTTGTCGCTTATGACTCGCAGATCATAGAGAGCCACGCGCGTGGGACTGGGTTGCACTCGCATCACTCGCAGGTTCTTCTTCGACGCGAGGACCCCGAGCGCGGCCGGCTCGTAATCCGGAGCGGCAATGGCTTCGAAGAAAGTCTCGCCGATCGCGCGAGCAGCCGCCTCGGTCACGGTTCGATTGAATCCGATGATGCCGCCAAAGGCTGAAACGGGATCGGTGGCGCGCGCTTTCTCGAACGCCTTTCGCGCGTCGGCCGCGATCGCCGCGCCGCAGGGGTTCGTGTGCTTGATGATCGCGCAAGCCGTATCGGCGAACTCCGAAACCAGCGACCACGCCGCGTCGAGATCGATCAGGTTGTTGAAGGACAGTTCCTTGCCCTGAAGCTTTTCCGCCCCTGCGACCCCGGCTCCGGAATTCGAGGTCAAGTAGAGCGCGGCGCGTTGATGCGGGTTCTCTCCGTAACGCAGGTCCGCCGCTTTCCTGGCCAGGAAGGTTAGCCGCGCAGGAAGACCCGCCGGCTTTTCGACTCGAAGCCGTTCGGTCGCAGGATCAAGCGTGACCGAGCCCTCGAGAAAGTCCGAGATCGCGGCGTCGTATTGAGAAGTCGTTTCAAACGCGCGGCGTGCGAGCCTGAATCGAGTAGCCTGCGAAACCTGCCCGCCGCTCGATTCCATTTCGTCAGCGACCGCAGAGTAGTCCGAAGGATCTACAACCACGACCACGTCGTTGAAGTTCTTTGCCGCCGAGCGAATCATCGAGGGCCCGCCGATGTCGATGTTCTCGATCGCATCTTCAACCGTAACGTCTTC
>JBGQGO010000580.1:0-3954 GCA_041497455.1 Blastocatellia bacterium
GCGACGACGTGATCGGCTGACCAAAGAGCAGCGGAGCGCAAATATGAGAGCGATCCGTGCCTTTGGAACCAAGCCAGAGTTGATTGTGGAGAACTGGATTCGGAGACTCAGAATCAGCTTTGAGAGGCACGACCATTCGTTGCCTGGCCGTCCCGACTTTGTTTTCCCGAGGCGGCGTAAGGTAGTGCTCGTGCATGGCGACTTCTGGCACGGCTGGAGATTTCCTCTGTGGTCGAAGCGGCTGGAACATCGTTATTGGCGGGCGAAGATAGAGCGGAACCGCCGTTACGACAGGTTGAACCGTCGGGCTCTCCGGCGGCGCGGCTGGAGGGTGTTAGTAATATGGGAGCACCAGATCAGAAAGAAGCCCTATGAGACCTGCCTCAAGCTCAAAGACTTTCTCAGGGCTGAATGAGATTCTGATTCATGTTCCTCAAGGTAGGACTTGATTCGGCGGGCAATGGCTCGTGCTAGTAAGGGAGGCACGGCATTGCCTACCTGGCGGTATTGGCTAGCCTTTGACCCGGAGAACACAAAAGAATCTGGGAAAGATTGAAACCTAGCCGCCTCACGAACCGAAATGACTCGGTCCTGGGCGAAATGAACGACAGTGCCCCAGTGTGGATCACATTTGGTCATCACGGTAAACGCGATCTTATTAGGATCAAGACGACCATATCGCCGCGTGTGATCGCTCCGGTGGGCTCGCTTCATGCCATTTGGCAATAGATCTCGGGGAATGTCGCGCCATGACCCACCTGGCTGCACATGCGCCATGCGGCGAAGATTAATCTCAGACATATCCACACAATGGTGATTATGGAGCGTGCTGCTCCCTTCGCGAGACCAACGCTGGTATTCGGAGACCGGGCGACGCGTGTAACCCATCGTATCGGCGCCGCCGCCGCTCCGAATAGGGGGAAGGTCTCCGATTGCGTCTTCCACGCGTATCGGTTCCATCAAGCCGACAGCTTCATCGAACAGAGTCGGCTCCGCTGATCGTCTTACTGCATAGCGATACGTCAAAGAAGATCCGCCAGTGAAGTTCGGCCGAGACAGGGAATAGTGCACGGGCTCCGCGAAGTCAAAATGGATCCCAACTCGGTTCGCAACAATCAGTATACGCCAACGCTCTTGCGGTACACCGTAGTGACAAGCGTTAAGGATTCTAAAGCAGGGCTCGTAACCCGCGGACCTGAAGGCGGCACAGACATCGCGAAGAGTCTGGCCATGATCAAAAGACACCAATCCAGGAACGTTTTCGAAGACAATGAACTTCGGTCTTATGCCTTCAAGCACTAGGCGCACATAGTGACGGAACAGATGATTTCGTTGATCATTCGTGCTCCGCAGCGGCGCATTGATCGAGAAACCCTGGCAGGGCGGCCCGCCTAAGATCACATCTATGTCTTCTGGATCACAATCGATCGCATCGAGTGCGTCTCGCGCGGATATGTCTTGAATTGGAGCAACCAGAGGTTTTCCGTGCGGAAGGTTCTTTTGGAACGTCAACGCTGCCTCAGGGTCAATATCGTTAAAGAACAAGGTTTCAAAGCCTTCCAGTGTGAAACCGAGGGAAAGCCCGCCGGCGCCCGAAAAGAGATCGCAACTCGTGAATCGTCGCGCAGTGTAGGGCGAGGGCGCTTCTCGAACACCCAGCCTGAGAAGGTGTCTAGCGGGCAACCGCCATTCACCGCCGCGCTTGGTTCCGCGCAATCGCCCAGCCCTCAGCCATCGATAAGCGGTCTCTCTCGAAATCTGGAGAAGTTCGCATGCTTCCGCGATAGTCAACATCTCTTCGACTTTACTCTGGGGGTATGCTTTCACGAGGTGTCAAGATATCACAGTTAGCCGGGTCTGTTTCAAGCAGACAAGAGAACACACCCTTCGAAGCGCATCCTGTTTCGACAAGGTCAGCGGCGGCAGGCCCGCAAGCTCTTAAGCTCTATTGCATTTCGTAATCACTAGATGATATTCTGCCCCGTTGTTATTGTTATATTAACTCGATTCTTTCCCGTGCAAATCTTCGCCGTGTGCCCGTCGCTGCCTCGTGAGTGAGCTTTCAGCTCCCGCCAGCGTTAGTGCAACCATCAATTCGGGAAAAGTAAAAGGAGACTGCTAATGGCAAGCAAGAAAGCAGACCGCCTCGATGTTCTGAGTGCCAACATAATGATTGGCGCCCGCGCGCGGTTGATGCTCCTGCCGGCAGCCGTCGTTGCTGCGACTTTCGTTGCGACTTGGGCTACGACAGGGTCTGCCACAGGCTTGGCCGGTGCGCGGTCTCAAGCTGCTACGATCGCGGCTCAGTCCACGGCGCCCGCGAGACAGCAGACTGCGACGAGCACGGCTCAATCCACGGCTCTCTCGCAGCAGATGCCTGTCGATCCGCAGATCACCATCGGCAAGTTCTCCAACGGGCTGCGTTACTACATCCGCGCCAACAAGAAGCCCGAAAAGCGCATGGAACTCCGCCTCGTCATCAAGGCCGGCTCAGTTCTTGAAGACGACGATCAACAGGGGATGGCCCATCTGGTCGAGCACATGGCCTTCAATGGCACCAAGAGTTTTCCTAAGCAGGACCTCGTGCAATTCATCGAGTCGCTTGGCATGCGTTTCGGAGCGGACCTGAACGCCTACACGAGTTTTGATGAGACGGTCTACATGCTGCAGGTCCCGGCCGACAAGCCTGACGCGATGGACAAGGCGATGCTGATCCTCGAAGACTGGGCGCACAACGTCTCTTTCGATCAGACCGAAATCGACAAAGAGCGCGGAGTCGTCATGGAAGAATGGCGGATCAGCCGAGGCGCGGGCGCGCGAATGACGGACAAGATATTTCCAATCATACTCAAGGGCTCGCGCTATGCCGGCCGCTTGCCGATCGGCAAGCCGGAGATCATCCAGGGCGGCAAGCCAGAGCGGTTGAAGGAGTTCTATGCGGACTGGTACCGCCCCGATCTGATGGCTGTGGTCGCGGTCGGCGATTTCGATAAGGCGGCGATTGAGAAGTTGATCACCGCCCACTTCGCAGCGATTCCCGCAGCGGCTAAACCGCGGCCACGAACCAACTATGAGGTCCCGGACCATCCCGGCACCGTCTACGCGATTACGTCGGACAAGGAAATGACTACGACGAGCGTCGGGGTCACTAACCTGCTGCCGGCACGCGAGCAGGGGTCCGTCGGCGTGTATCGGCAGCAGATCGTCGACCGTCTGTTCTCCGGCATGCTCAACGCCCGGTTCTCGGAGCTCGCGCAGAAGCCCGACGCGCCGTTCATCTTTGCCGGCGCGGGCCGCGGGAATTTTCTGGGGCGCACCAAGGAAGCTGCTTCGCTCAACGCGATGGTTAAGGAGGATGGCATCGGGCGAGGGCTGGATGCGTTGCTCGGCGAGGCCGAACGGGTGGCGCGCTTCGGCTTCACCGCCACGGAGCTGGACCGGCAAAAACAGAATGTGCTGCGGACCTACGAGCGCCTGGCTACCGAAAAGGACAACACAGTGTCCGCCAGCCGGGCCGCCGAGTACATCCGAAACTTTCTCGAAAACGAGACTCTGCCAAGCGCTGACGACGAGTACGCGCTGCACCAACGCTTCCTGCCCGAGATCACGCTCGACGAGATCAACAAGCTCGCCAAGGAGTGGTATTCCGATCGGAACCGGTTGGTCGTCATCACCGCTCCTGAGAAGAGTGGTCTGGTGGTCCCGGACGAGACGAAGCTGGCGGCGGTGATCAAGGACGCGTCGGCGAAGGAGCTGAAACCGTACGTGGATACAGTCAGCACTGCCGCGTTGCTCGAGTCAATCCCTACGCCTGGCGCGATCGCGAAGACCACGACGAAGGAGGCCGCCGGTATCACAGAATGGGAGCTGGCCAACGGCGTGAAGGTGGTGCTCAAGCCGACGACGTTCAAAGCTGATGAAATCGTGTTTCGGGCCTTCAGTCCGGGCGGCACC
>JBGQGO010000581.1:0-3947 GCA_041497455.1 Blastocatellia bacterium
GCGCCGGCCACGATCTCGGAAGCCGACGCCGATCTGGAGTTGATCAACACGACTATAGGAAACTCGTCGGGGTTGGTGTTGGTGGCAACCTCATCGCGAGCCGGAAAGACCTGCGGACGTCCGCGCAGCGTCACGATGGGCTGGCCGCGATACAAAAAGAGATTTGTGATCTTCTTCGCCTGGTCGACGAGTCCGCCGGGATTGTTGCGCAGATCCAGTATGAGCGAGGTCATCCCTTGAGCTTTCAGCTCCGTGAGCGCCGTGCGAATCTCGTCATAGCTTGTGAAATTGAATCCCCGATCGAAGTTAATGTATCCGACGCCGTTCTCAGCCATGTAGTAGTTCGTCACCGAATCCAGCTTCACCGCTTCACGAACGAACTTGAATTCGACCGGCTGGCTGGCGCCCAGGCGCATCACTTTGACGGTAACCGACGTGCCCTCGGGTCCGATAAGCTTGTTGGAAACTTGTTGGGAGGTCCACGTCTCGGTCGATTCTCCGTTGATCTCGACGATCTGATCGCCGTAGCGTATGCCGCCGCGATGAGCCGGCGTCGCATCGAACGGCGACATTATGTAAACCTTGTCGTTTCGCTGCGCGATGGTCGAGCCTATGCCCGAGTACCGGCTGCGCTGGTCCTGCTGGACCTTCTCCCACTCTTTCGGATCGAAATAGTTGGAGTGCGGGTCGAGCGTGTGCAGCATGCCAAGGATCGAAGCCTTGGTCGCTTTGTTTAGATCGATCTGCCCCGCGTAATTGTCCTTCGCTACAAGAATCGCTTTCGCGAAGTCATCGGCAATCCGCTGCCTTGTGGTTGAACCATCGTCTCTCTCCCCGAGTAGCCGCTGCGCCGGATGGGCGCCCGCGAATGTAATCGGGATGATGAGCGCGGCGACGAGTAACCAATACCGATTTCTCAATTTCATTGTTAGCTTTCACCTCGGAAACAACATAAGGCGAGTCACGGGAGTCAGGAGTCTCGCCAGCACATACTCAACGAATAGTCCAAAAGAAATCTTAGCGGAAAGCGATTCGCGAAACAACCAAAGCTTCGAAGAAGAGACATCACGGGGTCATAGGGGTTTCATATCCTCAGCCTTCAAGTGGGGACCGGCTCCGCCAAAGAAGCGCCTGGTCGCGAGGCTTGTGTTACCTGAGTTCTCATCCCTCTGGTAGGAATATGTGTCAAATGCTCCAATCGCCTTGATTGCGTCGGGGGTTCCTTCGTAGTATTCGGCGTGCGGAGTTCTTGGTCCGCAGCACTCTCGGCTCAGACAACTGTGTCTTAAAGAAGGCGGTTTTCAACAACAACGTCAACCGCGCAGTAGTACGGCCGGTACGTGTCGCAATCCAGCAGCGACAAAACAGGTTAACTGTCAACCTCGCCCAAAAGGCATCAACGAGCCGGATTGATTTCGTGACAGACCGCTAAGAAACAGGAGGAAACCAAATGAACAAGTTTGCTGTTGCTTTCTTCGCTCTGGCATTTGTGACGATGTCTGCTATCTCACAAGCGTCAAACACACAGCCTGCTCAAACCAGATGCAACCTGACGGACGCCACCGCGCCGAGTGTTCGTGGTCTCCGGCTAGGTATGACCATTCAACAGTTACTGGCCGTGTTTCCGGGTATTACGAAAAAGAAAGAGATGAAGGAGGTTATCGAAAAAGCAAAATCCGCTACTGGCGTCGAGGCCGTGTATCTCGGGTTCGAACCCGCGACTGACGGCGACGCTCAGCAGTTCGCCGGGGTTGAATCAGTGGGCGCCGCTGTTGTTAAGGGCCGCGTGGTGGATTTTAGTGTCCAGTACAGTGGCGCGGCGTGGCGGACCATCGATGAGTGGGTGGAAAAGGTCTCAGAGACTCTAAAGCTGCCTGGCAAGAACGACTGGGCGACTGGCGGGAACGAGCATCCCAACAAGGTGTTGCGGTGCGATGGCATTGAGATTGAGGCGGCCATACAGGGCGGTAGCGCATCAATCAGGGTAACGAATACCGGATACTTTAAGGCAATCGAGGAGCAAGGGAAAGCAGCGGAAGAGAAAAAGCGGCGTGAGTCCAAGCCGTAGAATGCCGAGCGCGCGGTAACTCGGAAGAATCGCGCGGCGTCCGCACCAGGGACGAAGCGCCGGCGCGGGCGGCGAACCGCTCGGGCACCGAGTCGACGGGCGTACTCGATAGTGGTACCCGCGGAGCGTGTCCAAAACAAGACGGCCCGAACTTGTTAAGCTCGGGCCGCCGCTATTGCTCTAACAGACTGCTTGGATCAGCCTTAATTCCTACGAGGCTCCCCGTCGCGCGAACTCCTCAACCTGCGCAGGTCCTCAGCCATGATTTTGGCCTGCGGTATTTCTAAGACCGCTCGCTGCATCTGAAGGTCGGTCTCCAACAGCACTTGATACGCCGTCTCAACCCCATACGCCGCGGTCACCATCTCGTAACGGATCTGCCTCTTTATGAAGTCGGCCTCTTTGTCCGCGCGGATCTCTTCCACCTTGAACTCCCGGTGGTTGCGCAGGAAGCTCTTGAACGCCGTAAGCACCTTGTCTGTGATCTGATACTCGTTCGGTTGGAGCTGGTGGTGATGATCAGCCTGCCGATCCAGCTTGAATTCATTGCATCCTTGAATCTGGCCCGCCGCCAGTTGGTGCGCAAACTCGAACACCGGATCGAACCATTCGCGCTGAAGCTCGAACTCGCGCTGGGGAACTCTTATCTTCACTTCGACGTCGGGATCGATTCCTCCGCCGCCGTAGACCGTGCGGCCCGAGTCCGTTCGCTTCTCCTCCGTGTGCGTCCCGTTCTTGTCGCCGCGCTTCAGGTTGTAGTCGTAGAACGACCGCCCGCTGTAGTCGCGCTGGATCAGCCGGCCGCTAGGCGTGTAATAGTGACCGGTCGTCAGCACTAGCGCCGATTGATCCGACAGCGGGAACGGGCTCTGCACAAGCCCCTTGCCAAAACTGTTTTCGCCAACCAGCCGCGCGCGGTCGTGGTCCTGCAGCGCTCCTGCCACAATCTCAGCGGCCGACGCCGACAGCCTGTTTATCAAAACGACGATCGGATACTCCTCGGGAGCAGTGTTCTTGGCGTCAAAATCCCGAGGCGGGAGCACGCGCCCGCGCATCGACAATATCTTTTGGCCCTTATACAGGAACAGGTTCGACACTTTCTGCGCCTGGTCCACCAGCCCGCCGTGATTGCTGCGAAGATCGAGTATCAACGATGTCATCCCGCGCTGCCGCAGTTCTGCAAGAGCTTTGTTGACCTCGTCGAAGGTGGTCGTATTGAAGCCTCGTTCGAGATTGACGTAGCCCACCCCACCCCCGAGCATGAAATAATTCGCTACCGATGGCAGCGGCACCGATCCACGCGTCAGCTTGAACTCGATTGGTTTATCAACGCCCACCCGCGCGATCTTGACGGTTACCGTAGTGCCTTCCGGACCGAGCAGCTTGCTTCTGACTTGAGCCTGTGTCCAGCCCTCTGTTGACTCGCCGTTGATTCCAGCTATGTGATCGCCGTATCGAAGCCCGGCTCTGTATGATGCAGTCCCCTCCGTTGGCGAGACAATGTACACTTTCCCGCTGTGTTGAATGATCGTCGATCCGATTCCGTAGTAGCGGCTGCTCTGATCGTTTTGGAAATCTTCCCACTGCTGGCGGTCGAAATACATCGAGTGCGGATCCAGCGTGCGAAGCATACCGGTGATCGAAGCCTTGGTCACCTTGTTGAAATCAAGCTGCCCCGCGTAGTGGTCCTTGGCGACGAGGATGGCGCTGCTAAAGTCATCCGCGATTCGAGCCTGGGCCGCGCTGTCGGCCGCGCTTTGCCCAGCGGAACGCTGGCCGGTGTGCGCGCCCGCAAACGTGAGCGGCAGCACAAGCGTCAAGACCAGCAGCCAGTGTCGTTTCTTGAATTTCATCTGGAGCCCTTTCGTGCAAGTCATCA
>JBGQGO010000582.1:0-3940 GCA_041497455.1 Blastocatellia bacterium
ACCGACTTTGGTCGACGGGATCATCAGCCTCGCCAGCATCTCGCGGTCCTTCTGCTGCTCGGGCAGTAACTGCAGCGTGACGTCGTACTGCTCGTCGCCTTCTTTGTAGGTTGAGATCTGGTCTTCGCCCGAGATCATCAGTCTCACCGCGCTGGCGACATCGGAGGCGCGCACGCCCAGATCGCTCGCGCGCTGACGATCGATCTTCACTTGAAGCTCGGGGCTGTTGAGGCTCACGCTCGCCTCGACGTCCAGAAGTCCGGGTACGCTGCGCATTCTTTCAGCTACTTGCTTGGACAACTCGGTAGCCTTGACGAAGTCCGGACCCAGAACCAGCGCGCGCACCGGGAAGTAAAGCTCGCCGCCGCCCAGCGCCGAGGGAATGATTATCTTGCTGCGCAGGTTTTTGTACTCGGCAGTGATCTTTCGGACTTTTGCGGCGACCTCGAGATTCGATGCTTTCCGCTTGGTCACGTCTACCAGTCTCACGTAGACATGGTTATGACTCGATAGTGACGCCTCGTGTATGTAAGGGTTCACGAACTCGACTTCCGGAATCTGCGCTATGCGGTCGGAGATTTCGACTGCCTGCTTCGATGTGCCTTCAATCGAAGTGCCTTCAGGCCAGTTCATCGACACCTGAAATTCGCTCTGATCGTCGGGCGGAATCCAGTCGCGCCCTACCATCGCATTCAGAGGAAATGTAAGCGCGAAGGTCGCAAGCGCGACCGCCACGACAACCATGCGATGATTCAACGACCAGGTGAGGATCCGGCCGTAGGTGCGATCCATCCAACCGAACAAACGCTGATCTTTCGAGGTGTGCTCTTCCTTGTGCTCGATGCGTGACGTGTGATCGGGAGCAGCCGTTTGACTGCTCGCCGAGTCTTCATTTCCGGCATCACCGCTGCGCTTGTGCGCAAGCCGCTTCAGCATTCTCGAGCTAAGCATCGGCGTAAGCGTGAAGCTCACAAGCATCGACACCATCACCGCGAACGCCATCGTCCACCCAAACTGATTCACGTAGCGCCGCGCGTAGCCGGTCATGAACGCAATCGGCACGAAGATGATCACCAGCGAGATAGTCGTCGCGACGACTGCAAGCGTGATCTCCTTCGTCGCTTCAATCGCAGCTTCCCTGGGTTCGTAGTGCTTCTCCTCGATGTAGCGCACGATGTTCTCGAGCACAACTATCGCGTCGTCAATCACGATGCCGACGGCGAGCGTCAACGCCAGCAGCGTCATGTTGTTCAGTGTGAAATCCATCGCCTTGAGCAGCGTGAACGTAGCGATGATTGAAGTCGGAATAGCGACCGCCGCAATCAGCACCGACCGAAGATTGCGAATGAACAGCAGGACAACCAGACTCGCCAGCAAGCTCCCAAACAGCAGGTGTTCTTCGAGCGACGCAACCGACGCGTTGATGAACACGGACTGGTCGCGGATGATCCGTAGCGTGATCCCCGGCGGAATTGTCTTCTTGATTTGCTCGATCTTCTTCTTGACCGCATCAATGATCTTTACTGTGTTAGTGCCCGACTGTCTGCGCACGTCCAGCGAGACGGCCTGCTTGCCTTCGATCATGTTCCACGTGCGCGGCTCGGCAAAACTGTCTTCCACGCGGCCAACGTCGCTCACTCGAATGGGAGTGCCGTTGACGTTGGCGACGATTATGTCGCCGAACTGGCTGATGGCGTCGATGCGCCCCAGCGTGCGGATGCCCAACTCGGATTCGCCTCGAATAATCCGGCCGCCGGGAATCTCGACGTTCTCGCTTTGAATCGCGCGTTGGAGTTGGCTGATCGTTATGCCGTGCGCGTTGAGCTTCTCGGCGTCGGCATAGACGCGGATTTGGCGGTCGCGCCCGCCGGTCATGCTGACTTCGCCGACTCCGTCGACGGTCTCCATCACGCGCTTGATTTCTTTGTCAGCGATCTCGGTCGTCTCGCGAAGATTCTTGTCGCCAGCGACCACCAATGAGATGACGGGGTCCGAGTCGGGATCAGCTTTTTGAATGATTGGCGGAAGAATATTTGGCGGAAGATTTCGAATGGCGCCGGCGACCTTCTCTCGAACATCCTGGGCGGCGCTTTCGATCTCGCGTTCGAGGAGAAACTTGCAAGTAATGCGAGCGCTGCCTTCGGTGGCTTGAGAGTTCAGCTCATCGAGACCGCTGATCGTGCTCACCGCTTCTTCGAGTGGAAGGACGACCTGAGTGGTGACTTCTTCCGAAGTGGCGCCCGGCAGGCGAATGTTTATCGTGACGGTCGCCGGGTCCGCTTTCGGAAAGAGGTCAACGCCGAGATCCTTGAACGAGAAGACGCCGAGCACAACAAGAAACGTGATCAGCATGACCGCGAATACCGGCCGCTTTACGCACAGTTCAGCAAGTGTCATCTAGGACCTTAGGGTGTCAGGCGCCGACTTTTGCGCCCAAGCTTTGCGCGAGCAGATTCTCGATCACCCTTTTTGTCTGGGCGCTCGCAAAGACACCCTTGAGTGCGGCTTTGAATTCATCTTCATTCTCAGCCTTAATCTCGGAGATTGAGTTAGCTGGATCGTCCAAGGATACCTTTACAGTCACGGGATACATTTCGGTCGCCGAATGCTCCACCTCAAGAAGCTTGTAACGATAAAAGTTGAGTACGGGTGCAATCAGGACTAGACTGTGTCGCAAAAACCGCTGGTAATCCGTGGTGCCGGTCTCGACATCAGCTTCGATCAGGTTCTTCAGTTTCAAACCAAGCAGCGAAGCCTGCTCTTTGAGAATCGTGATCGGTGGAAGTTCTCCTTCCGCCGGAGCAAAGTCAGGCCACAGGTCTTTCATCCCGAGCGCGAAGACCTCATCGCTACGGACCTTGTTAGACATAGTTCATCTCCTCCTCTCATATCTCCAGATCGAATAATAGCGGAAGGTGATCAGACGCGCGAGAATCATCTGGTATGCCCGACTCTCTGAGAAACTCGATCCCGCCGCAATCGGTTAAAACCTGCAATTTCGCTTCATCAAACGAGTCGATTAGGTCAGGTCTGATCAAGACCTGATCAAAGGTATGCCAGAAATACTCGTCACGAGATGAGGTTGTTGCATAGTAGGTTCCTGGTGGCCCTTTGGTGGTGTCTCCGAAACGGCCCCACATAGGGTTGTAAAAGTACGGATACACCTCATCCCCGATTCGCCGGTCCCTTTTTCTGGCGATAGCTTGCGTCATAACAGCATGTAACCCGCCTGCTTGGATTACACCCATCTCGAATGGATTCATGTTCAGGTCGCCCACCAAAACGGTTCTTGATATGCCAAGCTCACTCTCGACCTGGCGAATCTTGGCTGACACATCGCTAGCCTTACCCCAGCGATGAATGTCACTTCGATGCAACTTGCTTTCAAGGTGCATTGCTGCAAGGAGTATCTGTCTGGTCTCGGGTAAGAATATGCGTCGGAGCGTAAAGAATTTGTCGCTGTGCACGGTCTTGATGTACTCCGGCGGGAACCGCGTATAGATCACAACCCGGGTCCTCTGACTATCCGTCAGGTGGAATAGATTCTTGGTTGTCGCATTCAGATCAACCAGGATCTCGCCCTCATCCTTACACTCGGCGAGAATGACAACTTCCACATCGTGCTGTCCGACGATCTCTAATAGGATTGGACCCACTGGGTTCTTCTTGACGTTCCAAAAGAGGAACCTCATCCCCAACCTCCTCGAAGACTGTACCCAGGTTCACTTTCACGTCTCGAAGTCCTAAGGCAGCGTGTCGGGACATCGCATCGGCAGACTATTGCGCGATCTCAACCGTAGCCCCTTCTTTAAGTTCCTGACCTTTGGTCGAGAGCGCGATTCGTTCGCCACGCGTCAGGCCTTCGACTATTTCTACTTCTTCACCGCTGCGCTCTCCAATCTTCACTTCTCTTTCCTTCAGCGTGTTCCCGTCTATCACG
>JBGQGO010000583.1:0-3940 GCA_041497455.1 Blastocatellia bacterium
ACCCCCGATGAAAGTCACTGCACTGGCAGGCGGCATCGGCGCTTCGAAGTTTCTGCTCGGTCTCGCGAGCGCGATGCCGCCCGAAAACATCACCATCATCGCCAACACCGGCGACGACATCGAGTTGTTCGGGCTTCGAATCTCCCCTGATATTGACACGGTCACCTACACGCTCGCCGGAGTCATCAACGAAGAGACGGGTTGGGGACTGAAGGACGACACGTTTGAATGCCTGCGATGGCTTGCGCGTTACGGCGAGGCTTCGTGGTTCAACCTCGGCGACCGCGACCTGGCAACGCACATCTTCCGAACGAATCAATTGCGCAGCGGCCGCTCGCTCAGCGAAGTGACCGACGGCGTCCGTCGCGCGCTTGGAGTTCGCGCGAGAGTTCTGCCGATGACCGACGCTTACACGCCTACGCGGGTCGTAACCGACGAAGGCGAGATGCACTTTCAAGAATACTTCGTCAGGCGAAGGTGCGAGCCGCGTGTGCGGGAGATTCGGTTCGACAACATCGAGTCAGCCGAGCCCGCGCCGGGCGTTGTGAGCGCGATACTCGAAGCAACCGCCGTGATCATTTGCCCGAGCAATCCGTTCATCAGCATTGGCCCGATCCTGGCTGTGCCCGGCGCGCGAGACGCTCTTCGTGAAACGCGAGCGACGGTCGCGGCCATCACGCCGATCATCGGGGGAAAAGCGTTGAAGGGCCCGGCGGCTGATATGCTGCGTGATCTCGGCCACGAGGTTTCGGCAAGCGCCGTCGCAGAGATGTACGACGATCTCCTCGATGTCTTCATCCTTGACAAAACGGACGCCGAAAGAGCAGCCGCCATCCAGGCGCTCGGTATGCGAGTGTTTAGCACTGACACGGTCATGAACACCCTCGATGACAAGCAGAATCTGGCGCGCTGGGTCCTCGAAATGTTGAAGCCCTTTCAGGATATCGGGGTCACCGAATCAGGCGCCACATCGTTATGAAAGCGCTTCTCATCCCAATCAAAGATCCAACTCACGCGAAGACCCGTCTCGCCGAGTTGCTGTCAGAGGAGGAGCGTCGGCGGCTTGCGTGGGCGATGTTCAAAGATGTTAGTCGGGCAATTGCGACTGCGCGCAAACCTGACCGTGTCGTACTGGTCAGCAGTTTTGCGCCGGCCATCGAACGCGCTCGCGATCTTGGGTGGGACGTGCTCATCGAAGAATCGCAGATCTCGGAAAGCGCGTCGGTTGACTGGGCCTCGCGCATCTTGAGCGAGCGCGGCTTCGACACCGTGATGAGGCTGCCTGCCGACCTTCCGCTTGTCCGAGCCGAAGACATCGACGAGCTTCTCTCGGTCGAGCTTGATTCACCCGGTGCCCTTCTTGTTCCTTCACGAGAAGGCACAGGCACGAACGCGATCATTCGCACGCCGCCGACTCTGTTCCCGTCGCGCTTCGGTCCGAATTCGCTCGCGCTGCACAAGCAGGAAGCGGCGAGGGTTGGTGTTGAATGCGTGATTGTTAACAACGCCCGTATCGCACTGGACATCGACGAACCAGCGGATGTTGAACTGTTGCTCGAAGAAGGCGGCGGCACGCAGGCATTCGCCGCGCTTAGTGAGATGAACACTTTCGAACGGCTGCAGGATATGAGATGTTGACTTGCGGCTTGGCGCCTTTGCGGGAGAAGCACGCCTCGCGCAAAGCCGCAAAGAACGCAAAGATTGTGACCAATACGATTGAAGTGATTGGAGTACCGGGCGTCCCGGAAGTGGCCGAGGGCGATGATGTCGCCGCGCTGATCGCCCGAGCTCTGCGCGATGCCAGGATCGAAGTCTCGGACGGCGATGTCGTTGTCGTCGCGCAGAAGATTGTCTCCAAAGCCGAAGGCCGCGTCGTCAAGCTTGATTCGGTCGAGCCCTCGCCTCGCGCGCAAGAGTGGGCCGCTGCTTATGACAAAGACGCTCGCGTGGTCGAAGTCGTGCTGCGCGAATCGAAGCGAATCGTGCGCATGGAGCGCGGCGTGTTGATATCGGAGACCGAACATGGCTTTGTGTGCGCGAACGCCGGCGTGGACACTTCGAACGTCGCCGAAGGCAAGGTGACTCTGCTGCCAAAAGACCCCGACGCATCAGCTCGAAGGATTCGGTCGGCGCTTGAAGGAGCGTTCGGCGTTCGGCTCGCCGTGATCGTGTGTGACACGTTCGGCCGGCCGTGGCGCGAAGGCCTGGTCAACGTCGCGCTCGGGGTCTCAGGCATCGCGCCGCTGATCGACTATCGCGGTCAGAAGGACTCGCACGGGAATGCTTTGAAAGTTACCGTCATTGCGATTGCCGACGAGCTTGCATCGGCGGCGGAGCTAGTGATGAAGAAGAGCGCGGGTGTTCCGGTTGTCATCATTCGCGGTTTCGGCTATGAATCGCGAGATGCTTCAGGCCTCGAGTTGATCCGGGTTCCCGAGCTCGATTTGTTTCGATGAGGACGGTCCTGTGATAGAATCGCGCCGTTCCACTTGTTCAGAGTTCAACCTTTAGGTTGCGATTCAGCGCCCAAGCTCGGCGCGAAAGGATGCCCACAATGTTCACACGACGAAACTTCCTGAGATCGGCCGGCACCGCGACGGCAGTGGCCAGTCTCGCTTCACTCCGCGAAGGCGGCATCGAGCGCATACTCGCAGCCTCGCGATCCGCGGGCGCAACCTCTCCGGACAAGATCGCCGCCGATGAGGACTTCTGGCGAGAGATTCAGCAGGCTTTCACTGTCGATCGCTCGCTGATCAACCTCAACAACGGCGGAGTGAGTCCCTCGCCTCGCGTTGTGCAAGACGCGATGCGCCGCTATCTCGAGTTCTCGAATTCGGCGCCGACCATCACTATGTGGCAGGTGCTGGAGCCCGAGGTCGAAGGCGTGCGCCGACGACTCGCCGCCGCGTTCGGATGCGATCCTGAGGAGATGGCGATAACGCGAAACGCCAGCGAGTCGCTCGAAATCTGCATCTTCGGCCTGGACCTAAAGCCCGGCGACGAAGTTCTCACAACCAATCAAGACTATCCGCGAATGCTGACTTCGTGGCGGCAACGCGAGCGCCGCGACGGCATCACGATCAAGACCATCTCGTTCCCGGTTCCGCCGCCGTCGATGGATGATCTGTATGAGCGGTTCGAGCGCGCAATCACTCCAAAAACCAAAGTCATTCTGGTCTGTCACATCACCAACCTCACCGGTCAGATTTTCCCGATCAAGCGAATCTGCCAACTGGGTCGCGAGCGCGGCATCGAAGTGATCGTCGACGGCGCGCACGCGTTTGCGCACTTCCCGTTCAAGCACGCCGACCTGGATTGCGATTACTACGGCACAAGCTTGCACAAATGGCTGCTCGCGCCGCACGGCACAGGTTTTCTGTACGTCAGGAAATCGAAGATCGGAAAGCTGTGGCCGCTGATGGCAGCCGACAGGAAGCAGGACAATGACATTCGCAAGTTCGAAGAGATCGGCACGCACCCGGCCGCTAATCACAACGCGATCTCCGAAGCGCTCACCTTTCACGAAGGCATCGGCATCGAGCGCAAAGCGGCGCGGCTTCGCTTTCTGAAGGACCGCTGGGCGCGGCGGCTCGAAGCGATCAAGGGCGTGCGAATCCTTACTCCTTACGATCCTCAACAATCGTGCGGGCTGGCGAACTTCAGCGTCGAAGGTGTCGATCATGGCAAGCTCGTCGCTCATCTTTGGGAGCGTTATCGGATCATCTGCGCGCCGATCGCTCACGACGAGTTTAAGGGGATCAGAATCACGCCGAACGTCTACACGACTCTGGCCGATATCGACACGTTCTGCGACGCGGTCGAGAAAGCGATCCGCTCGGGGCTTGCGGCGTGAGTCTTTGCGCGAAACGCGACCTTCAGCGTTCTTAACAGTTGATCTCACGTTTCGCGCAAAGACGCCAAGATCCGCAAAGATGCAAAG
>JBGQGO010000584.1:0-3935 GCA_041497455.1 Blastocatellia bacterium
CTACTGGTGAGCATCACCACGGCAGTCGTCATCCGATGTTCAAACGACCGGATGAACCTGGTAAGCTGCACACCGTCGGTTCCCGGTAGATGATAATAGCTCAGCAGAATGAGATCGTAAGGCTCACTTCCGGCCACTCGCCTCATCGCGCATTCGCGATCATTGCAAATGGCGACAGTCCAGCCGAGTTTCTCGAAGACCTCAGCGAATAGTTTCGCGAGAGTTGGAGAGTCTATTACCAGTATTGATTTCATATGACGAAGGGGACTATTATCCGAGTGAAAAAAAGAGGGTACGCCGCGCGGGTCCAGACTCCCTGGGAAGTCGTCCTTGCCGCGAGGCGTACCCTCTTAGCCGCTAAAGGAGGAACGCCATTTAGCTTTCTGTCGCGCGCTCGTGAGGCTAATCGCGCGCGACGACCTTTAAGTTATTCAGGCGTTGGTCTGCGGTTGCATAGAGGACAGCAGCGAACGTTTCCGAGACCCCGTAAGAGATTGAAAGTATCGCACGATACCTTCCTTGCTACAACAAGAAAAGCGTAGTCAATATTGCTATTGTTCTTTACTATCTTACTATTCGGTTAGAGGAGATGGCCGTTGAAGGGAGTCCATTCTGTATCTTAGCAAACATCATAGAGGTCATTTCATCCCGACTGTTTCACTTAATTGGCATCGCCTTGCCGCACAACTCCATCTTGCGCCACAATCGGGGAATCAGAATATCCCGGCTCAGTTAGTGTATTATAGACGATCACAGGCGCATGGGTTTTTATCTTCGACCGGACCCCGCAACAACCGAGGATGCAGTTTCAGGCCTCACGTGTACACCCTCGTTCACCGGTCGAGGGTGACACTGTAACTTTCTATGAGCAAGTATCGCGAAGTACCCGTTTTCTTCGACCCTGATCGCAAGCGTTGGCCGCGCCTCAGGCGCGGAGTCTTCTTGACCGGTCTGATCTTTTCATTGCTCTTCGGCGTGCTGATCGTCAGCATCCTGATCAATCCAATCCTTCCAAAGCTCAATCTGCCCAAGTCGAGTTTCTTACCAAACGACGCGCGGGCCCCCACAGGCGAGCGGGTGGAAACCGAGCAGCAACGCCGTCTTCGCGAAACGAAGCAGCGCCTCGAGCTGGAACGCAGCAAACGCCAACAGGCACGCCATCCCCGCGCGCCGCACGATCCGTCGATCGATCAACTGGATGTCGGATTCTATGTGAGTTGGGACGAGACGAGCATGAGTTCGCTGAAGGAGAACATCAAGAACCTCGACGTGCTGATCGGCGAGTTCCTGCACCTTGAGAGCCCCGATGGCGAGTTGCGTGAGGAGAGCGAGGACAACCCCGACGGACCCGGTGGTGAGAAGGCCGTCACCGAATTCGTCCGATCGACTCGCCCCGACCTGAAGATCTTCGCCCTGGTGAACAACTTTGACGGCAAGGTATGGGAAAGCGACAAGCTCGCCGCGATGCTCGCCAGCCCCGAGGCGCGCACGCGCTGCGTACAGCAACTGGTCGAGTATTCGAACAGGCACGACTTTGCCGGCGTCAGCATCGACTTCGAAAACGTTCTCGATGCAAGCCAGCCCGGGCTGCTTCAGTTCACCAATGAACTTTCAACAGCGTTGCATGCGGCGGGGCGCGAACTCTCAATCAATCTTCCGGTCAACAACGACTCATTCGACTATCGCAAGTTCTCCGCTCCGGTGGACTACGTGATCCTCATGGCTTACGACCAGCATTATTCCGGCAGCGATCCGGGCCCAGTCGCTGGGATCGACTGGTTCGAGAATATGCTGCGGTTGCGGCAGAGTGACGTGCCGGCGTCCAAGACTATCGTGGCGATAGGCAACTACGCGTACGACTGGAAGGAAGGGAAAGAGCCCGACATAAGGACCTTCGAAGAGGCGGTGCTCACCGCCTCCGAGTCATCGGATCCTGCCGGGCCGAAGATACAGATCACGCTCGATCCCGCGTCGCTGAACCCGAAGTTCGAATGGATCGAAGAGGAAGACGGGCAAGAGAAACAGCATCAGGTCTGGATGCTCGACGCAGTTTCTGCCTTCAATCAGGTGGCCCTAACCCGCTTGTTAGGCGCTCGGGGAGTCGCATTGTGGAGGCTTGGAAGCGAAGACCCATCGCTTTGGAATTTCTTTGGCGCTGACGTTCCGCTCGATGAAGCAGCGGCGTCGAAGCTAACGCGAATGACGTACGGGTATGGACTCGACTATGAGAGCAGCGCGGGACCTGAGTCTTCGTTGGTTGGCCCGCGCGAGCCGCTGGGCGAGATGCTGCGCATCGCGGCCAAGCCGAAAGAGGGCGCTCGTGAAATAAAGTTCGACGCCGCTCGCGGCTTGATCACGGCGGAAACTGTCACAGAGTTTCCGTCGCCCTGGGTGATCTCGCGCTACGGAGCCGCGCCGCGCAAGATCGCGTTGACCTTTGACGACGGTCCCGATCCCGAGTACACGCCGAAGATCCTGGACGAGTTGAAGAAGGCGAACGCGCCGGCGACGTTTTTCGTGATCGGGTTGAACGGCGAGTTGCACCCGGACTTGTTGAAGCGCGAGATTGCCGAAGGGCACGAGATCGGCAATCACACTTTCACTCATCCCAATGTCGCGACGATATCTGAAACACAATTCAGGCTCGAGATGAAAGCGACGCAGGTTCTCCTTGAGAGCGTGTTGGGTCGCCGCACGCTTTTGTTCCGGCCGCCCTTCGCCGAGGACTCGGAGCCGGACACGCCTGATCAAGTCCGGCCGCTCGAACTGGTTAGCGATCTCGGCTACGTGACAGTGGGAATGCTGATCGACCCCGATGACTGGAGGCGCCCGGGCGCCGACGAAATCGTCAAAGCCACCGTCGAGAAAGCCCAGCGCGGCGTCGGCAACGTTGTCCTGCTCCACGATTCGGGCGGCGATCGTTCGCAGACAATTCAGGCATTGCCGATACTGATCGCCGAGTTGCGGGCTCGCGGGTTTGAGTTAGTCACAGTCGGCGATTTGATGGGTAAGTCGCGCGATGAAGTGATGCCGCTGGTGCCCGCGAATATGTGGTGGCAGACGTGGTCCGGGCGCGCGGCGTTCGCGACCGTCAACTTCGTCATCAGCGCAGTTCACTACCTCTTCCTGATCGGTATCGTGCTTGGCGCCGGCCGGTTGGTATTCATCGGAACGCTGGCCATCATCGAGCATTGGCGGGAGCGGCATGCCGTTTATGATTCGAGCTACAGCCCGACTGTTGCGGTGATCGTACCTGCATTCAACGAAGAGAAGGTCATCCTTCAGACCGTAGTATCGCTGCTGGCGTCGGATCATCCGCCAAACTTCGAGATCGTCGTTGTCGACGACGGCTCGACCGACGGCACGTATCAGCGTTGCATCGAAGCGTTCGCCGGCGAGCCTCGCGTGCGAGTGTTCACTAAGGGGAACTCAGGCAAACCCGACGCGCTGAACTATGGCGTGCGCCACACCGCGTCCGAGATCGTCATCGCGCTCGACGCCGACACCCTGTTCGCGCGGGACACGATCAGCAAGCTCATCCGCCACTTCGCCAATCCCCGGGTCGGCGCAGTCGCCGGAAACGCGAAGGTCGGCAATCGAATCAACCTGCTGACTCGATGGCAGGCGCTCGAGTACGTCACCAGCCAAAACCTCGACCGCCGGGCTTTCAACCTGTTGAACTGCGTCACGGTGGTTCCGGGCGCCGTGGGCGCGTGGCGCCGCGAGCTCATCGAGCAGGTCGGAGGCTTCAACGATCTGACTCTCGCCGAAGACGCCGACCTTACGATGTCCATTCGCAAGCTCGGTTATTCGATCGCCTACGAAGACGAAGCTGTCGGCCTCACCGAGGCGCCGGACACTGTTAGCGGGTTCGTGCGCCAGCGATACCGCTGGATGTACGGCACGCTTCAAGCGGCCTGGAAACACGCAGACGC
>JBGQGO010000585.1:0-3931 GCA_041497455.1 Blastocatellia bacterium
CGCTGAGTGCGGCGGCAGTCGTGCCGCCGGGTGGATCGCACGCGAACGGCAAACTCGATGAAATCCTCGCCAACATGCAGAAGGCTGCCGGCAACATCACATCGATTCAAGCCAAGCTGGACCAACTCAAACGCGACCTCAATATCGGGGGGATTGAGAAGTACAGCGGCGAGATCTTCTTCAAACACACAGCGAAAGGCAACGACAAGGTTAAGATCGTCTATTCGATTCCCAAGGGTCAAACGGTCTGGGTCGTGGGGGAAACGATCACGCTCTATCAAGCTGAAATAAAACAGGCGATCATTACGACTCGATCGGCCGCCGCCTCCAAGGGTGATGAGTTCGCATTCATCGCGACGCCCTACAGCTCAGTGCCTGACTTGAAGCGCCAGTACAACATCGTGTATGTCGGGGACGAACAGGGCATGGCGAAGCTCGAATTAACTCCTAAAGCAAAGTCATCGATCAAGAAGATCACCTGGTGGGTCGATCAGTCGAGCTGGATGCCCGTCAAGTCCACCGTAGTCGAATCCAACGGGGCGCCGACGACGTTCATCTTGACCGAAGTGAAAAAGAACCAGGGAGTTTCCGATTCAACTTTCAAGGTGGATCTGCCCAGGGACACTAAGATCGTTCGCAGGTGAGTGGGGGGGGGAAGGTGTCAGCGCCAGCCGTAAAGCGCAACTAGCAGCACGCCGATCACTCCGGTCGCAATCAACCAGAACAGCAACTCTCGGATCAGGGCGAGCTTTCGGGAATCGCCCTGCCTGGTCATGTCGAGCTTGCGCTGTTTGACCACCAGCGCCGAGTGCGACAGGTACACGCCCACGGCTAACGCCCCGAGCGCCATAATGCGCAACGGCCACAAGAAGAACATCCATTGCATCTCGACTAACAAAAGAAGCGGAATACCAAGCCCGAAGCACGCAATCGCGCTCATCACCAGCCCCGCGAAATCCGGATCAGAAACCGGTATCTTCAACGTTCCCGCCCTCGACGCAGCCTCGGGATCGAACGCCATCGATGAGTGATAAACAGCGCGCTTGGGTCGTCGCTCTGCGTCGTATGCCTTGCGTGTTTCGGGATCGCTCAAGATATCGTGCGCTTCATTGAGAGACTTCATCTCTTCTTCGGTGCCGCCGCCGTCGGGGTGACGCTTGCGGGCCTCGCCGCGATACGCGCGATCGAGGTCGTCTTCGCTCGCATCTTCGCTCACGCCGAGCACGCGGTAATAGTCTCTGCTGGAGTCGAACTTCTGGAGCGCCATTCGGAACTCATTATAGTTTTCCGGTCAGTCCCGGCAAGAGCAGAGTGATGGGGAAGAGTGTTTATAGGACCTATAGGACTTATGGGACCTATATGAATTTTTCATGCTATATTCACGCGCATGGCAGTCACACCTAAAGACGCGGCAGCGATAATTCTGTTGAAGGACCGGCCCGACCCAAGAGTCTTCTGGGTCAAACGAAGTCCGAAGCTTCAGTTCATGGGAGGCTATCACGCATTCCCAGGCGGGCAACTCGACAAGGAAGACAACCTGGTCACGGTCTCGGGTTGTGAAGGCGAGGAATCGCTCATGCGTGTATGCGCCGTCCGCGAGTTCTTCGAGGAGGCAGGCGTGCTGTTGGCGCGTGGCACAAACAGTTTGTCGCTCGAGCGGATCGCGGCAAAGCGGCGCGCGATGACGGCAGGTGAAAAAACGTTCAAGCAGATTCTCGATGACGACAGCCTCAAAATCGCTTGCTCGGATTTCGAACCGGCCGGCAGATGGGTGACGCCGCACTTCGCGCCGCGCCGCTTCGATACGTGGTTCTTTCTTGCCTGGATGCCCGAGGGACAAGAGGCGTTGATCGAAACAGGCGAGCTTGAAACTGGTGAATGGATCAGGCCTGTGGAAGCTCTTGCCCAATGGAAGCACGGCGATATAACCATGGCGCCTCCAACGCTTCACATAATTCGAACATTGGCGCAACACGCCGATCGGATCGAGGAACTGCAATCGGCGCTCGCCGCAATCCCCGAAGCGAAACGCGCAACCGTTCGGCGCATCGAGCTTCGCCCGGGCATTTTTCTCTTCCCGGTAAGAACACCGACCTTGCCTCCGGCCACGCACACGAACTGCTACATCATTGGCGGCGACGAGATCGTGGTCATTGATCCGGCTTCGCCCTATGAAGAAGAACAGCAGGAGCTCGACACGTTTATCGACGGACTGATCGCAGAAGGCCGGCGGGTGAGAGAAATCATTATCACTCATCTCCACCCGGATCATATCGGCGGCGCGGCGCATCTTCGCGCCCGGCTCGGCGTTCCGGTCGCCGCTCACCGATTGACGGCCGATCGGATCAGCTATTCGGTGACGGTCGACAGGCTGATTGAGGACGATGAGATGATCGAGTTCGAGGGCGATCCCGGCTGGCGGCTTCGAGCGCTTCACACACAGGGGCACGCGCGGGGACATTTGTGCTTCCACGAAGAGATCACTGGCGCGATCATAACCGGTGATCTGGTGGTTGGCATCGGCACTGTTGTGATCGATCCGCCCGAAGGCAATATGAAGCAGTACTTCGATTCGCTCCGCAGGCTGCTGTCGTTGCCCAAGCTGACAATCCTGTTCCCAGCTCATGGGCCGGCCATCAGCTCGGCTCGCGAGAAGATTGAGGAGTACATCGAGCATCGCACGATGCGTGAGAATAAGATCCTCGCAGCGGTGCAGGCGGGCGCCGCGCTTCCGCACGAGATCGTCGAAGCGGCATACACCGACGTGAACCCCGCGCTGTGGGGCCTCGCAGAGCGCTCGACCGTGGCGCACCTTGAGAAGCTAGAAGAGGAAGGCCGTGTCAGCCGCTATGACGGTGGCCGCTACCGATCAGCTTAGACAATAATGACAACCACAAAGACACCAAATCGCAAAGGGTTGCTTCGGTTCTTTGTGCCTTCGTGCCTTTGTGTTGAGACTCTCTGCCCTTGAACGAAATCCTCATCCCTCGAAACACACTGATCGTGCTCTGCGGTCCTGCCGGGTGCGGCAAATCGACCTGGGCCGCAAATCATTTCTTGCCCACACAAGTAGTCTCGTCCGATGACTGCCGGGCAATGATCTTCGACGATCCTGCTGATCAGTCCGTCACAGAACACGCATTCGACTTGGTGTATTTCATCATCGAAACGAGGTTGAGGCTTGGCCGGCTGACCGTTGCCGACGCGACCAACCTGAGGCGAGAACATCGAACAACTTTGCTTCGAATCGCGAAGAGATTTCATTTCAACACTGCGGCGATTGTCTTCGATGTGCCGATTGAAACCTGTCTCGCGCGCAACGCCGCCAGGAAGCGCAAGGTTCCCCAAGAGGCGTTGATGAACCAGTACGCTTTGTTGCAAAGGACACTGCAGACCATTGAGAGGGAGAGGTTCAACCAGGTTCACATGCTGGATGAAGCTGCCCAATCGGAAGGCAGGATACGGATCGGGCGATACGTCAGCCGGCGACCTCAGCGGCCGGCTCCTTGATTGGGGCGCCGCGAACCGCCCGCCTCCAATGCATGATCGAATCTACTAGTACGATCGCCACGCAGGTCATCATTATTGCGCTAAGCGTTGCATTCAAATAACCGCGGAACATCGTCTCGGGCTTTTTCGCTTCTTGCAAAAAGATATCGAAGATCGAGCGCCACCCGGCGATCAGCGTCGTCGTCGCAACAAAACACAAAGGAGTGATCGTCACCCACGCATACTTCGCTCGGCCTGCATTTATTATCACTGTCGTGCCAACGCACAACGCTATTGCGGCTAGGAGTTGATTGGCTATGCCGAACATCGGCCAGATCGTGGAGATCGAGCCCGTCCGAATGAAGTACGCCCACGCCGCTACGACTAGGGCGGAGGTTATGATCGCGCCCGGCATCCAGTCGGGCCGTTCGAGAGGTTTATA
>JBGQGO010000586.1:0-3928 GCA_041497455.1 Blastocatellia bacterium
ACGACGATTCGAGAATACTATCCGACACCACCTGTTGAAGTTGAAAAGTGGCTGGAACGCTCGTCGTGATTTTGGGACGGTCTGATATAATCTCGCGAGAACGAGGCCATTTCATTCATGCCATTGCATAAGACCGAAGCCTTTCTGCTGCGCACCTACGCCCTAAAAGAAGCGGACAAGATATGTGTGTTTTTAACAAAGGACCAGGGCAAGGTGCGCGGCGTGGCGCACGGAGCAAGAAAAATCAGAAGCCGGTTCGGGTCTTCGCTCGAGCCGTTCACCGAAGTAGCGCTGAGCTATTTCCAGAAAGAAGGACGCGAGCTCGTCAGCGTTTCAACCTGTGACATCCTGCGCTCCCACTTCGAGCGAGGTGCACGCGACGTCGAAACGGCAAGCGCGTTCTCATACATGGCCGAGTTGCTCACAGAGTTCCTGCCGGAGCACGAGCCCAACGAGCGGCTCTACAGGCTGGTCCTGGCAACGCTTGAAGCGGTCGAAGGTGAAGACGGCGACCTTTCACAGATACTGAGGTATTTCGAGGCGTGGTTGCTCAAACTGGTAGGTTTTTTTCCGGACACATCGCATTGCGCTGTGTGCGATGCGACGATCTCAGCCGGCGAGTCTGTTTTTCTAACCGCGGAAGGAACCCCGCGCTGCGTTGCATGTGGCGGAGGCAAGGGCTTCCCGGTAAACGTCGAACTGCGAAGCGTCATCGGCGAGATGTTCAGGCTTCATCCAACAGCGTTCGCTCGCAGCCTCGTCAGGCCTGAACATATCCTGAAGGTCGGCGAGATCAATTATCAGATCATCCGTCACGCTCTCGAGCGCGACCTCAGGTCCCGGTCTCTCCTGAAGCAGCTCTGGAAGTAGCATAGACTGGAAGTTTCTGGTTTCTAGTTTCTGGTTCCCCTCGCCAGTGTACATTCAACCAAAGACCACAAACCAGAAACCACAAACCAGAAACTTCCGGCCATGCTACTTGTACCTTGTCTTACTGTCCGCCTACGAACTCCTTCACCACGTTAAACAGCGCGGTGATCGCGATATGATTATAGTACCGGCTGATGGTGTGCATCGGCCCGGTGCGTTCTCGGCGTTCCCACAGAGTCGCCGTGCCAGCCGCGGCGGCGCCACCCAAGAGGAACGACGCGTTGACCTGGTGACATCCGCACCGATCCCCTTGCGTAACGAACACGCGAGTCACTGCGTAGCCGATCTTCCCGCCCGCGCCCTTCTTGCCAGAACGGTGGTAGCGCGGATCCTGTCTGAATAGCGAAGCGAAGAGGGCCTTCTCAAAGAAGCCCGCCGTGGTGCCGAAAGCGTAGCTCCGCGCGGCGCGTGTCATGGAATCGGCAAAGTAGTTTCCGACCGTGTCTTTCTTGAAGTCGTCGTTATCCTGCAGCTCTTTCCACATCCCATTGACCACTGCCGAACCGTAAGCACCCGGCGACAAGAACCTCGAGCGGAACCAGGCTTCGAATTTCTCTCCGGCCGACATTGGCGCCGTACTGGCAACGGTCGACTGGCTTGGTGACGGCAGCGGCATGGGCCTGGCGGCCGCTGCATTGACGGATGCGACAAGTTTGGCGACGCTGCGAGGTCTCGACGCGGCCTCGAGAGCAGGCTCGGCTGGCGCACTCATCGCGGCATCGAATGCAACATACAACACGCGTGGAGTCTTTGCCTCGGGGTTCGCGGAAGCGGCGTCGGTGGAGGACGAAGCTTCCCGCCCGGCGCTCTTATCGGAGTTAGAGGGACGTTCGGCCGCAGCAGCTTTGGGCGAGGCCAGCGAGAACAGACAAGCGATTAAAAGCGCGGCGATGAATGACCGCGCGGTAGAGCGGCGAATCAGGCTTAACATTTTGCACCTCTGCAAATTGGTTTTGCGCATCTTGGCGCTGATACTAGCACAAGGCCAATTTGGAATCGAGGAAAAACTGATTCGCTATCCTTAGCGCTCTCAGCGTCCTTGCGGTTGAACCGCTTCGTAACCGCGGAGGACGCCGAGGCGCGCAGAGGACTGCTCTGCCCGCGACACACTGATACGCCACTACCGCGGGCGCTTGTAAGCGTGAGTTGCCAAGGATAGAATTGGGCCGCGTTGAACTCAACGCATCGCAGCGGAGGTGAAGGAATGCTAGTGGCCCGTAAGACTGTCAAATCGTCGCTCGCTTCAATTGCGCTGGTTATTTCAGCGCTAACGCTCAACGCAAACGCGCAGCAATCGCAACTCGGCAAGGTCGTTTTCCCGACGTCGGGTTCCCAGCAAGCACAGGTCCACTTTCTTCGCGGACTCGCCGCGCTTCATTCATTCTGGTTCGAAGAAGCGCTCGATGAGTTTCGCGAGTCAACGAAAATCGACCCGGATTTCGTGATGGGCTACTGGGGCGAAGCGATGGCTTACAACCATCCGCTGTGGGCCGAGCAAGACACCGAAGCTGCGCGGAAGACGCTCGCCAAAATCAAGGACACGTCGAAGATAACGGCTAGAGAGCGGGCTTACGTCGAAGCGGTGCGGGCGCTCTATGGGGAGGGTGACAAACTGCCGCGCGACAAGGCGTACTCGGCGGCGATGGAAAAGGTTTATCGAGACTTTCCCGACGACCTCGAGGCGGCGTGCTTTTACTCACTCTCGCTGCTCGGCACGGTGCGTCCGGGCGACAAGGGGTTCCGCCGTCAGGCGTTGGCCGGCGCGATTGCGCTCGATCTTTATCGGAAGAATCCCGATCATCCTGGCGCGGCCCACTTCATCATTCATGCGTTCGACGACCCGGAGCACGCAATCCTCGCATTGCCAGCGGCGCGCCGCTACGCCGAGATAGCGCCCGAAGCTCACCACGCGCGCCACATGCCTGCGCACATCTTTCTGCAATTGGGAATGTGGCCCGAAGCCGCCGCGTCTAACGAATCAGCGTGGGCTGTCTCGGACGCGTGGGTGAAGCGAAAAGGACTGGCGCTTAGCGCGCGTGACTATCACAGCCTTCACTGGCTGGCTTACGTGTACTTGCAGCAAGGACGCTATAGCAAAGCCGAGCCGTTGCTGCCGATGAACCGTAAGGACGGCGTCGGACGCTATAACGACGACATGACCGCCGCATTTGTCGTCGAGACCGAGAGATGGGACCTGGCCGCCAAGTACTTCAGCTCCGAGGCGGGATCGGCAGGCGGCGAGATGCCTGGACACGCCGGTCACAACGCTCCTTCAGCAACGCCTCCGAGCACCGCGCCTTCAGCAACACCTGCAAGAGGTCCGCGAAGCCAGTCGCTTCCAAGCTTTATTCGCGGACTCGCGGCGGCGAAGACCGGCGCGCCGGAAGCGGCCCGCTTCATAGCAGAGTTGCAAGCCGCGCGAAAACAGATCTCAGCCAAGGGCGATGCTTACGCCGCGAAATCAGCGGAGATCAAAGAGTTGGAAGTTTCCGCAGCCGCTGCCGCTTCAAAGCAGAACTACGCCGAAGCGATAGAGATGATGAAGCGCGCGACGACGATCGAAGAAGAGATGTCACCGCCGTCCGGGCCGCCGAGCCTCATCAAGCCGTCACACGAACTATTCGGCGAGATACTGCTGAGCGCGAATCGGCCAAAGGAAGCCGCGGAGCAGTTCGGTATCGCGCTGCTGCGGCAGCCTAACCGCGCGCGCTCGTTGCTGGGCGTTGCGCGAGCCGCCGCAAAGAGCGGTGACACGAAAGCGGCTTTGGAAGCCTATTCCAAGCTCGTGCGTCAGTGGAATCAAGCGGACCCGAATCTGCCCGAGTTCCGCGAAGCGCAGGACTACCTGAAGCAGGCGTCGGCAAACTAAGCCGGGGAGCCGCGTTACATCCTTTGCGGCTTTGCGAGTCTTGGCGTTCTTTGGGCGAAACAGACCGTTGCGAGAGAAGAGTTTCGCGCAAAAACGCAAAGCTCCGCAAAGCTCCGCAAAGCCGCAAAG
>JBGQGO010000587.1:0-3908 GCA_041497455.1 Blastocatellia bacterium
ATCGCGTACCGCGGAGGAGGTCACGATGACGTCGGCTCCAACAACGTTCTCAGACTTGTGACCTTCCGAGACGATCGCGCCCATCGATTCCAGACGCTCAGTGATCTGCGAGCGCTTGAGGTCGCTGCCGGTGACGCGGAAGTTTTCGCCGAGCGACAGCAGCACCTCGGCGATGCCGCTCATGCCGATGCCCCCTATCCCAACGAAGTGAATGTGTCTGAGTCCCCGAAAAAGCATTTTAGTCAGTCGTCATTTGGTTATAGGTCTAATAGGTCATATAGGTCCTATACCAACCACCAATGACATCGCCAAATCAACTGTTCGCTCCGTTGAATCCGCGCGGCCCAATCCCCGGCTGGATTCTTCCATTCGATCGATCTCTTCCGGATGCTCGATCAGCCGATTCAATTCCTCAGCCAATCGCGCCGGCGTCAGGTCCTTCTGAAGGATCATCCGCCCTGCGCCCACGCGCTCAAAGGCTTCGGCGTTCTTGCGCTGATGATCGTCAGTTGCGAACGGGAACGGAATAAAGATCGCCGCCTTCCCCGCCGCTGCAACCTCCGCCGCCGTCGTAGCCCCAGACCTGCAGATGAGCACATCGGCGCGCTCGAACTGATCAGCCATGTCTTGAATGAACGGCTTCACATCGGCGCTATCAAATCCCGCGCCGGCGTAAGCAGGCCTGACCGTCTCGAAGTCCGGCTCGCCCGTCTGGTGCGTAATTGCAAGCCGGTCTTTCCTCGCGGCGAGCAAAGGCAGCGCTGCGATCATCGCATTGTTGATAGCGCGCGCCCCCTGGCTTCCGCCGAAGATCAGCACGTTTAACCTCTCGCCTCGCTCTTTTTTGGCGAGCCGCGCGAAGTCTACGCGAACCGGGTTCCCGGTCACAACCCCGCGATTTCCAAAGTATTTCTGCGCGTCCGCGAAGCTCAGAGCGGCCGCGTCGACGAAGCGCGCGAGCACTCGATTTGTAAACCCAGGCATCGCGTTCGGCTCAACTACCATCGTCGGTATTCGCGAAAGCGCGGCCATCAGCAGAGTCGGCCCCGACGAGTAGCCGCCCACGCCGATCACTACGTCGGGCTTGAATCGCCTCAGGATTCGAAGCGCGGCTACGAAACTCATCGGAAGCCTGGCGAGCGATTTGATTCTTTCAAAGACCGATACGCCCTTCAGCGCACCCACGCTGATCAGTTCAAGATCGAACCCTTCCCGGGGAACGATCTTCGTTTCGAGCCCGCGCGCGGTGCCAACGAACAGAATCTCCGCCGACGGATCGCGCCGTCTGAACTCACGCGCGATTGCGACGCCAGGAAAAATGTGCCCGCCTGTTCCACCGGCCGCGATGATGACCCTCATAGCGATTGAGGATTGAGGATCGAGGATTGAGGATCGAGGATCGAGGTCTCACCTCTATGCTCCATCCTCCATCTTCCATCTTCCATCTTCATGTTTTTCCGTGCTTGGACACGTTCAGCAGCACGCCTGCGGCGAATAGGCTGATCGCAAGCGACGACCCTCCAGCGCTGACAAACGGCAACGGGATGCCTTTCGTGGGCACAAGCGACAGCGTCACACTGATGTTAAAGAACGCCTGCGCGATGATCATCGTCGTCAGCCCTACAGCGAGCAGTTGCCCGAACAGGTCCGGAGCAAATCGAGCCGCGCGGTATCCTCTCCATGCCAGCAACCCAAACAGCAAAACCAGCGTCGCCGCTCCTATCAGCCCAAGCTCTTCGCCAATGACCGCGAAAATAAAATCGGTGTGCGGAGCCGGCAGATAGAAGAGCTTCTGCCTTCCCTGCGCGAACCCGACGCCGCCGGGGCCGCCGCTTCCGATCGCAATCATCGACTGGACCGGTTGGAATCCAAACGTCGTCTGGTACTTCCACGGATCCAGAAACGCCAGAAGCCTTGCGAATCGCCACGGCTTCAAGAGCATGTAGGTGATCGCGGGCACCACGGGCACCGCGAGAGCCGCAAAGTAGCGAACAGGCGTGCCCGCTTGAAACATCATCGTCACAAAGACCAACCCGAGTGCCATCGCCGTGCCCAGATCGGGCTCGGCCCCGACCAGCCCGATCAAAACACCGGCAACAACAGCGGCTCGCACAAACGTGCGCTTGAAACTCTCTATCTCTCTCACTCGCTTTTCGAGAAAGAACCCCAAAAAGGCTATCAGAGCCAGTTTCGCGGGCTCGGAAGGCTGCAGCGAGAAGGAGCCGTACCTGATCCACCTGTGAGTTTCGTTCACTGTCGGCAGAAACAGCACCGCGATCAGCAGCAACAGCGCTGCCACCAGCACCGAGTAGATCACCACAGGCCGTTTGTAGTGCCGATAGTCTATGCAGAGGGCCACCGCCATCGCGGCGAGCCCTACTAGCGCCCATAGCGCCTGACGAGAGAGAAAGTAGAACTGGCTCCCGTAGTTCTTCTCCGCCAGGATCGCCGATGCGCTGTAAACCATTACTGCGCCGAACAGCGTGATGCCCAGAACGATCGCAAGCAGCACTTTGTCGACAGGCAGCTCACGGCCGGGCTGCGGGTGCGAGTTTACTCCTCGCCCGAGGACCAGCTCGGCCTCGCGCTTCCATCTCGGCACTGGAACTCTGTTGGTCGTCGCCATCTCGTAGTCCGTAGTCCGTGGTCCGTAGTCCGTGGTCCGTAGTCCGTAGTCCGTAGTCCGTAGTCCGCGTAGTTGTTGGTCTTGGACTTAACTACGGACTACTGACTACGGACTACTGACCACGTGCCAGATCGTGCACTGCTTCTTTGAACACTCTGCCTCGGTGCTCGTAGTTGTCGAACATATCGAAGCTCGCACAAGCGGGCGCAAGCAGCACGATGTCGCCGGCCGTTGCCACTTCCATCGCCTTAAGCACCGCGTCTTGCATCGACCGCGCCCGAATCATCGGCCCCGCGCCTTCCAGTTGCTCGGCGATCTTGTCGCTTGCCGCGCCGATCAAGATGATCAGCTTCACACGACTGCGAATCAGCGGGGCGAGGACTGTGTAGTCGCTGCCTTTGTCCTTTCCGCCAAGAATCACAATTATGCTGCGCTCGAAAGCTTCGAGCGCCTTCACTGTTGAATCGACGTTCGTCGCTTTTGAATCGTTGTAGAACTTGATGCCGTCAATTTCGGCCACGTATTCGATTCGGTGCTCGACTCCTTTGAATCGCCTCGTCGCGTCGATCAGCGCCGGCAGGTCCTGTATGCCCGTTCCCATCGCGCAGAACGTCGCGGCAAGCGCGGTCATGACATTCTCGACGTTGTGCATCCCCGGCAGAGGTATTTCTTCCAGTCCCATCACGTCAACCTCGCCTTCGCGATCGGTCATCATCGTAGTGCAAACTCGGCCCCCTCGAACGTAGGCGCCGGCCGGAGCACCCGCGACCGTTTCAGTCGCGCGCGTACTGAAATAGACTCTTCTCGATTGAACTCCGAGCTTCGCCACCATGTCGGCCACTCCCTTATCCTGCCCGTTGAGCACCGCCCAGTCGTCTTGCGTTTGATTCAGGAAGATTCTGTGCTTGGCGCGCACGTAGTTCTCAAACGAGCCGTGCCGGTCCAGATGGTCCGGCGTGATATTGGTAACGACCGCGACGTGGACCCGCAGGCTGTCGATCATCTCCAACTGAAAGCTCGACAGCTCAGCAACGGTCCATGTGTTCTCCGCAGACTTTTCGATCAGGCTCGTAAGCGGCGTTCCGATGTTGCCGCCCACGATCACTTCGGCGCCCGCCGCCCGCATCAGTTCCCCGACCAGCGTGGTGACTGTCGTCTTGCCGTTCGAGCCGGTGACGCCAATCATCCGCCCGCGCAAGAACCGGCCGGCAAGCTCGGGCTCGCTGATGATCTCAACTCCGGCGCGCCGCGCTGATTCGAGCGGCGCAAGATCGGCAGGCAC
>JBGQGO010000588.1:0-3903 GCA_041497455.1 Blastocatellia bacterium
ACCCTGTTCCGCATGTACTCGATGACTAAACCGATAACCGGCGTAGCGGTGATGATCCTCTACGAAGAAGGGAAGTTCTATCTCACCGATCCCGTTTCCAAGTATCTTCCCGAACTCGGCAACATGAAGGTCGCGGTGGTTGAGACTGATGCGCGGACCGGCAAGAAGACTCGTTATTCCGTGCCGGCGCAGCGCGAGATCACGATACTCGACCTGCTGCGCCATACATCGGGGATCGATTACGCGGGCCCCGAGGACGTGGACGGCAAGCGCATCTACGAAAAGCTGGGAACTAACTCAGTCGATCAGACGATTGGCGAGATGGCAAAGAAGATCGGCCAGGCGCCTCTTGTTCATCAGCCGGGAACGATGTGGGAATACGGGCTCTCGATGGACGTGCTTGCTCGATTGGTTGAGGTAGTCTCGGGGCAGCCTTACGACAAGTTTCTCGAACAGCGAATCTTCAAGCCGTTGGGAATGAATGACACAGGCTATACCGTTCCGCCTGAAAAGGCCGGCCGCTTTGCGAAGCTGTATGCGCCGGGCGAAGGCTGGACGATCAAGCCCAACACGACTCCTGCTCAGGACTCCTACCTCAAGCCAGCCGTCAATTTCGGCGGCGGTTCGCAGTCGGTGTCCACGGCTGCAGACTATCTGCGTTTCTGTCAGATGCTGCTCAACGGAGGCGAGCTTGACGGCGTTCGGATCTTGAGCCGCAAGACCGTCGAGTTGATGACGTCAGACCATCTGGGCGATATGCCGCGCGGCAGTCTGCTGCCACCGGGTTATGGCTTCGGCTTCACGATGGCTGTTAGTCACGGCGCCGGAAAGACTGGAGTGATCGGGTCGGAAGGCGAGTACTTTTGGGGAGGCGCTGCCGGAACGCGCTTCTGGATCGATCCAAAGGAGCAGATGATCGGGATCTTCATGATTCAGATTCTGCCACACACGAACCTGACATACGGCAGTCAGTTCAGGCAATTGGCTTATCAGGCTATTTCGGACTAAGCCAGCTTCGGCCTTCGCCGGGGCCGGCGTCGCGAGCAGGTTTTTCGATGCTCAATTGACAACGGCACGGCTAAAGGCTAGAGTTAGCGTACAGTTGGCTCGGCTGACCGACCTACCGGGCGGTTGGCGAACGGCTTGAACCCTCGGACTCTGGCAGCGAAGCGCAGCAGTTGTTACGTCGTCGGCGTGGCGGTAGTCGGCAACGGATTGCTTTAGCTGATTAGAGCGGCCTGTTGCGGAGGCCAACGATCAAGTGGGTGTTCATTCTCGCTATTCGAGAGCGAGAGCAGTGGAACCGAATTTCCGTCACCGCTTCTAGGAGGAGAGAATATGAAACGCACCAGCGGACTTTGCCTGACTGCCGGGCTGATTCTGGCCGTGGTCTTCCTGTTTCAGTTATCGACAATCGCGAGCGATAAGTCGTCGTCCTCAGTCACCTTCACTAAGGACGTTGCGTCGATTCTGCATAAGAACTGCGCCAGTTGTCATCGGGCGGGTGAGATAGCTCCTATGTCGCTGCTCAGCTACAAAGACGTTCGCCCGTGGGCAAAGTCAATTCGAGAAGTCGTCGCCGAGCGGCGGATGCCGCCGTGGCTTGCGGACCCGCACTACGGCGAATTCTCCAACGACCGCCGCCTCTCACAAAAGGACATCGATACGGTCGTGGCCTGGGTTGATGGCGGCGCGAAAGAAGGAGACGCCAAAGATTTGCCGCCGTCCCCGAAATTCCAACCTGAGGGCTGGAAGCGCGGAACTCCTGACGCTGTGCTGTCGATGACCCTGGAAGCGAGCGTGCCGGCAGACGGTGTTGTGGCCTACAGGCACTTTGCGGTGCCGACGGGCTTCACCGAAGACAAGTACGTTCAGTTTGCCGAGATCAAGCGAGGCGACCCGAGCGTCGTGCACCACGTGATCGTCAGCGTGCGTGAGCCCGGCCAGGGACCAATGCCACCGGCAGGCGAAATCAACCTCGGCGCGGTTGCGAATCGAGAAGGCGAAGCCAGAACTGCCCAACAACAGCCGGGTCAGGGCGGTGGACGAGGGAACACTCAAGACGGAATGCTGGTTGGCTGGGCGCCTGGGATGAGTCCTCTGAGCCTGCGAGACGGTCAGGCGAAGCTGATCAAGAAGGGCTCGGTGCTGATCTTCCAGATGCACTACACGACTAACGGCCAGCCAAGCAAGGATCGCACAAGCATTGGTCTTTACTTCGCCAAGGGTCCGGTCGAGAAGCGCGTCATTACAACCGGCGCGGTTTCTCGCAACCTGGTGATCCCGGCGGGCGAACCGAACTACGAGTCAAAGGCTTCTTTCACATTCAAAGAAGATTCCCACATCGTCAGCTTCATGCCGCATATGCACGTTCGCGGGAAGGATTTCGAATACAAGCTGGTTTATCCTGATGGAACTTCAAAGGTTTTGCTGAGTGTCCCCCGGTACGATTTCAACTGGCAGCTTGTTTACTTCATGAAGGAACCGGTTGCAGCGCCGAAGGGCAGCCGCATCGACTGTGTCGCGCACCACGACAACTCCGAGCGGAACAAGTTCAATCCGGATCCGACCAAGGAAGTACGCTGGGGTCCTCAGACGTGGGAAGAAATGATGATCGGGTGGTTGGACTACACCATCGATGGTCAGAATCTCCGGACCGAAACGGCGTCCAAGTAGGGACCGACATTATGCGAAGTTCGTAGTACGGCCTTTAGGCGGAAGTTTGTGGAATCGGCGCCGGGCAAAACTACGAACTTCGCCCAAAGGCCGTACTACGAACTCTTCATAGGAGGGTGAATGAAAATGCGCTTACTCAAGGTAGGGGCCATCGCCGCGGGGTTGGCCGCGGTTCTGGCAGTTGGAGTCTCGGCGAGCGGACCAGCTAAAACGAGCGCGACCTTTACCAAGGACGTCGCTCCCATTCTTTTCAACCGATGCATCGAGTGTCACCGCGCAGGTGAGATCGCGCCGATGTCTCTGCTCACCTATCAAGAGGTGCGCCCGTGGGCGAAGTCGATAAGGCAACGTGTGGTTGAGCGCTCGATGCCGCCCTGGTCCGCGGACCCGCACTACGGGAAGTTCTCGAACGATCCCAGTCTCTCTCAGAAGGAGATTGACGCCATCGTATCCTGGGTTGACGCGGGCGCGCCGAAGGGTGACGACAAGGACATGCCGGCAACGCCGAAATTCGTCGAGGGCTGGACAATCGGCAAACCCGACGTCGTGCTCAGCATGCAGGAAGAGTACTCGATTCCCGCCGACGGAACGGTGCCATACCTTTACTTCACGATCCCGACCAACTTCAAAGAAGACAAGTGGATTCAGGCGATGGAGATCAGGCCGGGCAATCGCACTGTTGTCCATCACGTGATCGCCTTCGTTCAGGAGGCGGGCGCCAAAGGTCGAGGCGAGGCGCAGCAAGGCAGGGGACAATTGGGAGGCATCACACCAAACAAGACCGGCGTGGTCTTTAGTCCCGGCACTGCACGGCTCATCAAAGCCGGTTCGAGCGTAGTCTTCCAGATGCACTACACAACAAACGGGGAAGCGACAAAGGACCGCACGAGCATCGGACTGGTCTTCAGCAAGGAGCCTCCGACTCGGACGCTGGCCACCGGCAACGCCATGAACTTGCGTTTTGTCATTCCGCCGGGAGAGGCCAGCCATGAAGTCAAGTCCTCGACCACCTTCAAAGAGGACGTGCATCTGACGTCGTTTATGCCGCACATGCATTTCCGCGGGAAGGACTTTACTTACACGGCGGTGTATCCGGATGGCCGTTCAGAAGTTCTGCTCAGCGTGCCGAAGTATGACTTCAACTGGCAGTTGACCTATGTGTTGGAGAAACCGATAGCGCTTCCAAAGGGGACGAGACTGGATTGTGTGGCGCACTTTGACAACTCG
>JBGQGO010000589.1:0-3879 GCA_041497455.1 Blastocatellia bacterium
ATGATCGGAAACTTCTCGCGATCCTGGTTCTTGGATAGATCTTCGCTTCGCGTCCACGAATCGCCGCGATCGGTGGACTTGAAGACTCGATTCCCGCCGTAGTAGATCGTCCGATTGTTGTGAGGAGAGATGACGATCGGCGAGTTCCAATCGAAGCGATAAGACTTCTCACCGGCGGCGGGCTCGGGTCTGATGTTGCGCCGCTCGGCGGTCTTGAGCTCCAATCTCGCGACGTTGCCGTCCTGCGATTCGACGTAGATGATGCTTGGGTCGGTGACATCGACGACGGAGTAGAACCCATCGCCTCCGCCCGTGCGGAACCATTCGTCGTTGGTTATTCCATCGGTGTTGAGCGTGCCGCTCGGGCCGGCCCAGCTCCCGTTGTCCTGGAGTCCGCCGTAGACCATGTAGGGCTTTTGATTGTCGAGCGAGATCTCGTAGAACTGACCGAGCGGAATCGTGTTGATGTAATCCCACGAGCGCCCTCGATCATACGACTGATGAATTCCGCCGTCGGACCCCGCGAGCATGTGATTCGAGTTGGCGGGATCAATCCACAACCCATGATAGTCGCCGTGGATTCGCGTGACCACGTTTTGAACCCATGTCTTGCCGCCGTCATCCGAGGTGTACATGTTGGCGGCGCACTGCCAGATTCGCTGATCGTTGTTCGGATCGATGCGAATTTGGCTGTAGTACATCGCCCGCGAATCCAGATCGCCCATCTTTTTCCACGTTGCGCCGCGGTCCTCAGACCTGAACACGCCGCCCTTGGCGTTCTCGATGATGGCGTAGACGATGCTCGGGTCGGCGCGGTAAATGTCAAAGCCTATTCGTCCGGTGACGCCTTCGGGAAGGTCCTTGGTGAGTTTTGCCCACGAAGCCCCGCCGTCAATCGTTTTGTAGATAGCGCTGCCAGGCCCGCCGCCGTTGAAGCCCCACGGCGTGCGGCGTCTTTGATAAGCCGCAGCGTAAAGGGTCCCTGGGCTCTGAGGGTCCATCGCGATATCGGTTACACCGGTGTCTTCGTTGACGAACAGCGACTGCGCCCACGTTTTGCCGGCATCGGTTGTCTTGTAGACTCCCCGCTCGCGGTTAGGTCCCCACAAATGGCCGAGCGCGGCGACGTACACGGTGCTCGGATTGTGCGGGTCGATGACGACGCGGCCAATGTGCTTGGAGTCTTTCAGGCCCATGTTCTGCCAGGTCCTACCGCCGTCGAGCGAGCGATAGATGCCGTCGCCCCATGACGAACTCTGGCGATTGTTGGGCTCGCCGGTTCCGACCCACACGATGTTGGGATCGGAAGGCGCTATGCAGATGTCGCCGATCGAGGTCGATCCCTGCTCGTCGAATATGGGATCGAAGGTCGTGCCGGCGTTAGTTGTCTTCCACACGCCGCCGGTCGCCGCTCCAACGTAGAAAGTGGAAGCGCTGCCTTCAACCACGGCGAAGTCATCTATGCGCCCGCCCATGATGGCGGGACCGATCGAGCGCCATTGGAGATTTTTCAGCGCCGTCTCTTCCGGTCTCAGCTTGCCGTTTTGTCCGTATACGATTCCGGTCGAGGCGAGCAGGGCAGCCGAGATGAAAACCAGCAGGCGGAGGCACATTGCCTTGCCCCACGAGTTCCGGCGAGTCTTGATGATGTTCATAGCGTCCTCTCTGTGCTCCACTGGTGAAAAAAGAAGGGAAGAAATTCGGTGTTACTAGCGTCGGGAAACTATCACTGCGGTATTCACCAGTCAAGAGAGCCAGCGGCCAGGAGCGAGGTCAGAGTCTTGGACTGCGGGGGCCTATTTGGACTGCGCCGCCTGTTCCGCATTGAACGACTATCGCATGCGTGGCGGCGCTTATGTTTGCGTGTAGAAGACACTACCAAGAGACCTGGTTCTGCGGGCGCTCGCTCCAAATATGCAAAAGCGCCGCCACCCATGCGAGAGTCATTGAACGCGGAATAGGCGGCGCAGTCCAAATAGGTGCCGTGCCCGCTACTTTCCCCGTTTGTTTAACTGCGCTTGTTACTTGCCAACCCGGTTGGGATAATCAGCGTCCGGCACAAGAGCGGAGCAAAACGTCGCTGATGGAAAGTCTCCCGGAACAACTTGTCGCGGAGTTCTTAAGCGAGCATCGCGCATCGGGCATTTACCTGCGTGAACGCATCGCGCGGCTGGCGGAGCTGGCTACCGATGATGACAGTCAGGTCGCGGAATCAGCCACCAGAGCCTTTTTCACGGCACTGGTGGAACGACTGGCCGATTCGTTCGAGCCCGACGCGGTGTCTCTCTACAACCGCGCGTTTGCACAAGTTATACAGGCCTGCCGCCTGGATTCTCGCGCCGGGCAGCTTGATCACGAGCTTGAAGAGTTCGGACTTCGAAGCGAAGAGGATTTGATCGCGCGCGCGAATCAGCTTCGGCAGGTATCCCGGCTGACAGAGTCAAGCGACTCGCCTGCCGCCGTCCAGCGCGTCGTCGCTCTCTCTCGCGTAACGCTTGGCGCCGATGTCGCGATCACAAGCGTGATAATCGAGCGGATGAAACTTAGATTTCCTGCCGCTGATATCGTGCTTGTCGGCGGAACAAAAGCGTCCGGTTTGTTTGGCGGAGACCCGCGCGTACGCTTCAAAGAAATCGGCTATCGTCGAGCCGCAACTACGATCGAGAGGCTGCTCACCTGGATCGATTTGCTTCGTTGCGTACGCGAGGTGACTGACGGGCTCAGGCGCGGAGAGTACTTGATCGTCGATCCGGACAGCAGACTGACACAGCTCGGGTTGCTGCCGGTCGAACGCCCTGATGTGCCGTTGCGTGGTTCCCATCCGCGCGAGCCTGGCCTCACGACCCAGGCGCGCGAGTATCTTTTCTTTCCGAGCCGCGAGTACGGCAGCGGCACATCTCGGCCGCTGAGCGAGTTGACTTCGTCATGGCTTGATGAAGTGTTGGGCCAAGGCGTGACAACTTATCCGCGGGTTAGCTTGAGAAGCAACGACATCGAAGCTGCGCGCATACTCATGAATCGAATGAAGCGCGGCTCGCGCCCGATCATCGCAATAAACTTCGGCGTTGGAGAAAACCAACTCAAGCGCATAGGCGGCGATTTCGAAGCGTCGCTCGTTGCGCGCTTGATCCAGGAAGGCGCCGCCATAGTTCTCGACAAAGGCGCAGGCGAAGACGAGATTAGCCGTGCGGACGCAGTCATCGCCGAAGCGACGCGCATCGAACGCGAAGGGCGCCGCGTGCGGACCGTCGAGATCAACGAGCGGAGCTTGGTGGGCGTGGCCAGTTCCGAACAGCTCGACGCTGAGATTCTGGTGTGGAACGGCCGAATCGGAATGCTCGCCGGGTTGATTGGCGAAAGCGATCTGTACATTGGATACGACTCTGCGGGGCAGCACATTGCAGCGGCGCTTGGTGTCAAATGCATTGACGTGTTCGCGGGTTTCAGCTCGCCGCGTATGATCGAGCGCTGGCGGCCGACGGGCCGAGCCGAGACGCGCATCGTCGCGGTCGATACGCTTAGCGGCCCCGGTGACGCTAACGAAGTCGGCGCAATGGTGCTACGCCACATCAGCGAGATGTTGAGAGCCAGAGATTGAAAATAGAAAATCGCAAATCACAAATTTGTGATTTGTGATTTTCTATTTGCGATTTGCTATTTCGTCCTCAGTTCCTATCGCCGCCACCGTGTTTCATACCACACAGTTTGCAGAGTGTCGGTGACTCCGCATTGTCCACCGTGTGCTTCACCGGCTTGAGCGTTCGGAGATATGCGAACATCGCCTTCACGTCTTCATCGGTCATGTTCCGGTAGAAGTACCACGGCATGATCGGGCTCAGCGAACGAGCTTTCACCTTGCCCGTGCGGATTGTTTGGACG
>JBGQGO010000590.1:0-3878 GCA_041497455.1 Blastocatellia bacterium
ACTCGGCTTCCCTGTGTTGATGGATGGCGGCGGGGTGACTGCGCCCAACCTTGCGATCTGGACCCCGGAAGACGGCTGGGTAGTCGAGAACGTCGGCGTCCCGCCGGACATCGAGGTCGAGCAGATGCCGGCCGATGTTATCAACGGCCATGACCCTCAACTGGAGAAGGCGATTCAAGTGGTGATGGAGGAGTTGAAGAAGAATTCGCCCAAGCAACCACAGCGGCCGCCGTTTCCGGTGAGGAACAAGTTGCAACAACCATGAGATTTTTTATTTGTGATTTTCTATTTGCGATTTGTGATTTGTGATTTTCATTGGTCGCGTTTGCCTGCAATGACCAATGACCAATGACAAATCGCCATCGCAAATAGAAAATCGCAAATCGCAAATCGCAAATAGAAAATAGGATCGACCATGAAACGACGAATCAAGCTTCTGCTGCTAATACTACTCTGCTCTTGTACGGTCTTTCTGAAGGCTCCCGAAGCGCAGAAGAAAACCGCAACAAAGGCTGCGAAACGCGCGAGCGCCATCGACGATGCAGCGCTTCGCAATGCGGACGCGCGAGCCGGCGACTGGATCACTCACGGCCGGAACTACTCCGAAACTCGGTTCTCGCCGCTCAAGCAGATTGACTCCGCCAACGTTAAGAACCTGGGGCTCGCGTGGTCGTTCGACACCGATACGACTCGCGGGCTTGAAGCGACTCCGATCATCGTCGATGGTGTGATGTATACGACCGGAAGCTGGAGCGTCGTGTTTGCCATCGACGCTCGCACAGGCAAACAGCTCTGGAAATGGGACCCGCAGGTGCCGCGACAGTTCGGCCAGAAGGCTTGCTGCGACGTGGTCAATCGAGGCGTGGCCGTATACAAAGGCAAAGTCTACGTCGGCACGCTCGATGGGCGATTGGCGGCGCTCGATGCGGATACCGGCAAGTTGATCTGGCAAGTCGTCACCGTCGATCAGAGCCGGCCTTACACCGTCACAGCCGCGCCCCGCGTGGTAAAAGGCAACGTGCTGATCGGCAACGGCGGGGCGGAATTCGGCGTTCGCGGATACCTTTCGGCTTACGACGCGGAAACTGGCAAGCTGGCCTGGCGCTTCTACACCGTGCCCGGCGATCCTTCGAAGCCGTTCGAATCGCCGGCGATGGAGCGCGCGGCGACGACCTGGAAGGGCGAGTGGTGGAAGATCGGCGGCGGAGGCACGGTCTGGGATTCGTTGGCTTACGATCCCGAGCTTGATCTCCTGTACGTTGGAACGGGCAACGGCTCGCCGTGGAACCGCGAGATTCGCAGTCCCGGCGGCGGTGATAATCTTTACCTCTCGTGCATCGTCGCGCTCAAGCCCAACTCGGGCGAGCTTGTTTGGTATTACCAGACGACTCCCGGTGACGCGTGGGACTACACCGCTACTCAGCACATCATCCTGGCCGATCTCGAGATCGGCGGACGCAAGCGCAAGGTGCTGATGCAGGCGCCAAAGAACGGATTCTTCTACGTGCTGGATCGAACCAGCGGCGAGTTGCTTTCAGCCCAGGCGTACGTTGAGATTTCGTGGGCCAAAGAGGTTGATAAGAAAACCGGACGCCCTGTCGAGATGCCGGGCATCCGTTACACGGACAAAGCTGCTTTCCTCAAGCCCGGTCCGTTGGGAGGTCACAACTGGCAGCCGATGTCTTTCAACCCGCAAACGGGGCTCGTGTACATACCGGCGCAAGACACACTGTTCATCTATTCTCCCGACAAGAAGTTTGAATACAAGCCCGGCACGTGGAACCTTGGAGTTGATTTTTCGCTCTTCAAGGAACCGTCGCCGCTGATGCCTGGGTTCCTACTCGCGTGGGACCCGGTGAATCAGAAAGAGCGATGGCGAGTTCCGTACGCGAACTTCTGGAACGGAGGCACGCTCACAACCGCGGGCAACCTGGTTTTTCAAGGGACGGCCGACGGGCGCTTTGTAGCTTACAGCGCAGACAAAGGCGAGAAGCTTTTCGAAGCGTCAATCGGGATCGGCATCATCGCCTCGCCGGTGACTTATGAGTTGGACGGCGTGCAATACGTTTCGATCATGGCCGGTTGGGGCGGCGCCTTCGCACTGAGCGGTGGCGACGGGAAAGGCGCGTCGCCGGCGGCGGGCAAACTGCTGACCTTCGCTTTGAACGGAAAGCAGCCGCTGCCCGAAGTCGTCGCGCAGAAACGGACCGTTACTCCGATCGGAGTGACCGCTTCGCAAGAGACGATCGAAACGGGCTCGACGCTGTTTGCTCTGTGGTGCGGAGTCTGTCACGGCTTCGGCGCTGCGGGCGGAGGAGCGACGGCTGATCTGCGTTACTCTCACCCAACGACTTTCGACAAGTATCGCGATATCGTTCTGGAAGGAAAGTATCAGGGGATGGGAATGCCTTCGCTTAAGAGGTGGCTGACTGCTGAGGATGTCGATGCGATTCGCGCGTACGTATTGACGCGCAGGGCGGCGCTCGCGGCGAAGCAGTGAGAGAACGCCTTGGATTGTGGCAGCCTATTTGGACTGCGGCGGCCCTCTCTGCGTTGACGCCGCTTTTGCTAACGGACCCCTGCTCACCAAAAAGCGGCGTCAACGCACAGAGGGCCGCCGCAGTCCAAATAGGCCACCGCAGTCCAAATTCTGTTGGGTAAGTTCTTGGTTTGCGGGGATCGCGTTAGTTTCCATCCTGGATGCCCGCCGCTTGGATAACAGTCTGCCGGAGAAAGAAGCGGTGACGAAGAAAGACCTTCAAAAACTCGTTGAGAAAAACTTGCGGAAGAACCCGCACCCGATGATTGATACCGAAACGGGATTGCAGGCTTTGCGGCGAGTCGCTGAAGTCGCGGGCCGTAACGGCATAGAACACGCTCTGGTGGGTGGCATCGCGATGCACCTCTACGGAAGCCCCGTTTGACGAAAGACGTCGACGTTATCGCGTCTTCCATCTTGCCGCTCGATGCGCAGCAGCGTCTGGGCTTCGGCGGCGAACGGTACCACGTTAAGATCGGCAAACGAGTCGTGCCCGTGGATTGGATTGTCCGCGACGATACTGCGCGAAAGTTCTATGAGCAAGCGCTCAAAGAGGCCTGCCAATTGCCGCGGGGCTTGCCGATCGTCATACCTGAATGGCTGATCATCTTGAAGTACATTGCAGGACGCTTCAAAGATCAACAAGACGCGGTCTACCTGCTCAAGCAGAAGGGCCTGGTCGACCGGGGCATGATTCGCCGAAAGATCATCGCGACCGCCGGCAGGGAGTTCTGGGCTTTGACAGCGGCGGGGTTGCAGCGTTGGTATGACCTCGCGGACGGGCGCATCACGACCGAGAAAGAAGACTACGAAGCCGGGCGACTGTAGGCGGCAGGTTCAGTTCGTCGCCCGCGGCGCGGAGTTCGTAGTTCGGCCTTCAGGCGGAAGTTTGTAGAATCCACTGGGAGCCGAAGCCGCTACAAACTTCCGCCTGAAGGCCGAACTACGAACCTCTACGCCGCGGGCGAGGACCGGACAGCCGTCACCCACAACGCGGAGATTCCCAATTGAGGCCGGTCGTATGCCGTGATTCAACTGAACAATGCCCGAACGACGAAGAAAATTCTGGGGTTGGGGTTGGGAAGGCGAAGGGCTCGCTCGCGAAGAGCTGAAGCTGCTTGACCCGGTGTGGGCGAAGCGGCTCGGCGTCTCTGAGTTCGATGTCACACCGCCGCCAACAGCCGAAGAAATCAACCTCCGGCCATCGCGAGTCTCAATCCCCAACTCGCTCGAAGAGGTCTGCACAACCGATCACTACGAGCGGCTCGCTCACTGCTACGGCCAATCGTTCCCCGATAGCGTCCGCATCTTTCAGCGGGATTTCTCGAACCCGCCCGAC
>JBGQGO010000591.1:0-3862 GCA_041497455.1 Blastocatellia bacterium
CATTAGTTCGTTGGCTTCGGCGCCCAGCGGGAAAAGCGCAAGAGCCGTCGCCAGGTGATCGGCGGCCTCAGTCAATTGTTGCTTGGCATAGGCGAGGGGAATTGAGAAACCTCCCACACGATCCAGGTGTTGGTTTTTCTTATAAAGCTTTTTGGTCGCCTTGGCGCGTTGTTTGTACAGGGCGGAGCGGTCGTCCATTCCGTTGAAGGTCAGGTTCATTGCTCGATTGAGCAAATCTGAGAGGATGCCTTCGGCCGCATCGACCTCCTTGTCGTATGTCTCGCGCTTGATCTCGATGGTTTCGAGGTGCAGGCCTGCTGCGTCTCGGGCGGCCGCGTCGGATTCCAGTTCACGAAACCGATTGAAGTACTGTTGCGCCCGTTCTACATTGCCCATGGCTTCATACAGCAGTGCCAATCTCCACTGGGTGGGTGCGAAGCTGGGGTCCGTGGAGGCAGCCTTTTGAAACTCCACCAGGGCACGATCGTACTTGCGCTCTTCGAGTGAGCGGGACGCCGATGAGTAAATGGTGCGGACCTGGGCGCCCTTCTGTTCGGGCAGTTCGGCGAGGGCGTTCAAGTCTGCGATCCGCAGCCGGACGCGGTCGGAGTCGGCCGCCTTGGGTGACATCAGAAGATAACGAGTGAGAAGTCCGGAAGCCTCACCAGGTCTATCATTGTCTTCGGCGCAGTTCGCGAGGTCGAAACTGTAGGTGGGACTGTTGGCCGGAATAGAGCCCAGGCTCTTCAGCGCCTGACACAGACTCGAACTGCGGCGCGATGTTTTGTCGAAACTTGTGGTTGCGTTGCTGCTGGGCGCGGCGGGGACTGCGGAGGCGCCCGGCTTTTCGGATTCCCGCTGAAGCGAGGGCGGCCCCTCATCGAGCGAAGCCTCAAAACCGATGCTATCGACAAGGCCGTTTACGTTGTCGATTCGAACGCGGTCGGCATCTTTCCAAGCTATCGCCTGCTCGCCGGTAACAAGGGCGCTTCGCAATTGTTGGAGTTTGAGTCTTCGTTTGGGATCGGGGCTTGCGCTTGCCGCCTGGTCCAGGTATGCCAGCGAGGCAGCAGTGTCGCCTGTGCGCTGATAGCAAAGAGCCAGATCGTAAGAGAGAATCGCGGTCGATTCCCCTAGCTTTAGTGCATTCTCGAGCGCGTCCGCGGCAGGTTTGAACTGGCCCTGATCGTAGAGCTTATGCGCCTGGCGAAGTGCGTCCTTTACCCGACTATGAATCTCTTCGTCGATGTGCTTGATTGCCTGGATGGCGTCTTTAGTTTCCCAGAAAGCCTGGGAACTGACATAGCGGGAGCGGGCATCAAGCAATTGACCTGATTTCTCCAGGTCCTTAGCCTCCCTGATCAGATCATTTGCTTGTTGCTCGAGAGCCTTCTTCTGAGCCTTTTCCTGATCGTCGGCAAAGGCCGCGGGAGCCGACAGCAAAAGGAAGAAGGTCAACGTCAATGTTATTGCCATAGCAGATTTCATGGTTACGCTCCCTAAAGTCGAATTGGGTAAAGGTAGGAGATGCAGCCCCGTCCGCCTTACGTAACGGGTGGGCAGTCGATGATGAGTCGAGAGTGAATCCGGTTCCGCTCTATCCATTGAAAGTTCTTGATTCTTTGGTGGCCCCTGGAGGATTCGAACCTCCAACCAAAGGATTATGAGTCCTCTGCTCTGCCGTTGAGCTAAGGGGCCCTTCTACTTTCTGAACTTCTTGCCTTACAATCCGCTTTGGCTCTGCATGACGCCGTCGCGTGCCCGATGGCAATTCTGAATCTTAGTTGCGCGAATTTCGTAGGTCAAGCTGAGCGCCTGAATTCAGAGACAATAGACCACGGATGACGCGGATCGGACGGATCAACACGGATCAGATCTGTGTTGATCCGTCCAATCCCTCTGATCCGTGGTCTATCGTCCGCTTCAGACGGTGAACACGTCCACCTGCGGAGTGACCGCTGACTTAGGCATCAACGCGGGCCAATAAGCAACGATCTCTTCGACCTTTGGCCGCCCGCTTCCCAACCCACACACTGTCGGGGGACCGTTCAAGCCGAGCGGCGCAAGCTCCTTCACGAAACGTTCGAGCGCAGCTTTGTTCCCTGAGCGCACGCCGACGCGGAGAAGAGCTTCGGGAAGATCAGGCGAGGCGGCGCCCGCTAACTCTCCGTGCAACGCTCCTGCTCCGATTATCTCTGAGTGTATGTTGTCGAACGTGAGTCCGAGCGCATCGAGCCGCCGCCTCAAGATTGCATCGGCGGCTGTGGCCTTCTCGTACGCTTCAGGCCACGAGTAAACCAAGGAGCCCACCGCCTTGTAACCCGCCGAGTAGCTGATCGAGACCTTGTAGGTATCCGTCGCGGCTCTTCCTTTGATTCCCGAAACGCGCACGACATCAGTCGCGGCTTGCTCGAGCTGAACCGTGGTGAAGTCCGCGATGCAATCAGGCGTGATGTACCGTTGAGGTTCTCCCATCTCATACATCAACTGCTCGATGATACCGGCAACGGTGATTCGGCCGCCCGTGCCGGGGTGTTTGGTGACCGAGAATGTGCCGTCGTCGTTTGCTTCGACGATTGGGTAGCCGATATCCCAAGGGTCCGGGATCGACTTCCAATCAACCTGACAGTTGCCTCCGGTGCATTGCGCGCCGCACTCGATGATGTGACCGGCGATCGTCCCCGCCGCAAGCCTATCCCAATCATCCGACGCCCATCCGAACTCGTGAATCATCGGCCCCAGGGTAAGTCCGGTGTCGGTGCAGCGGCCGGTGATGATGATCTGCGCGCCGCGGCCCAGGGCTTCGGCGATCGGAGCCGCGCCGAAATAAACGTTCGCGCTTTGCACTCGATCTCGAATTGTGGACAGAGGCTCGCCGTCCTCCATGTTCTCGAGCAGGATGCCTTGATCCATCAGCTCATCAAGCCTGCCCATTATGTCATCGCCGGCGACGATCCCGATTTTGACTTTGCCCGCGAGTCCGAGCTTGCGGGCGACTTCGGCTACGGCAGCGCTGCAAGACTGGGGATTAACCCCACCGGCATTGGCCACGACCTTGATGTTCTTCTGTACGCACGCCGGCAGAATGCGAGCCATCACACCGATGAAATCATGCGCGTAGCCGAAGCGAGGGTCGCGCGCGCGTTGCTTCTGCATGATCGACATCGTGATCTCGGCGAGATAATCGAGCGTGAGATAATCGATCGGTCCACGTTCGACGAGTTGGACCGGGGCTTCGAGCGAGTCGCCCCAGAAGCCTTGCCCGTTTGCGATTCTTATGGTCTTCAACTTACTCCCTCATTGTACGTTTCGATATCAAGAGCCAGATAGTACCCAACACAGCAACGATAATGAACCAGAAGAACAGTCGCTCGAGTAACAGTGTCTCGAAGTTCGGGTAATTAAGAGACCCGGCTCTGAATCTGTTGTGGTACGAAGGCTCTGAAGCCAAGTTGTGCCTAGCTCAGCTACTAACGCGATAATGAAAAAAGCCGTTGCGTGTCGCTTCATTGAGTCGCTCCTCCGCGGCCGTACAATCGAGGCGACTGATCGGTCCGGCGACTAGGCCGTCCGGCGCACCGACACGTCCTTCAAACCTAGCTCTTCGATGAGCTGCCGCTTTAGCTCGAACTTCTTCACCTTGCCGCTCGCGGTCAGCGGAAACGCCGTAACGAAACTTATGTGCTTCGGGATCTTGTGCCTGCTGATCCCGTCGCGGCAATACCGGCGTACTTCTTCATCGTTCGCAGCCGAGCCGGGTTTGAGCCGGATCACCGCGGCTACTTCTTCGCCCATGAAGCTATCCGGCAAGCCGACCACTTGAGCCTCGGCGATCTCCGGATGCCGCATCAGGAACGCTTCG
>JBGQGO010000592.1:0-3851 GCA_041497455.1 Blastocatellia bacterium
AACAATCGAGTCGCGTTCGGCTTGAGTCGCATTCAACTGGTTCAGGTCGATTCCGCGGTCTGCCAGTTCGCTCTCAAGCGCAGCCATCTCATTCTGAGCTTCTTGATTGAAATGCGTCATGCGTTTGAACTGCGCATACGCATAACCGTTGAACGAATGATATGCCTGCTTGGTAACAAACAACGCCCTGTTCTCGCGAAGGAGACGACCCAACTCGTGCTCAAAGATCAAATGACGCTCGGGCAGCCACAGCAGGCTCAGCACGTTGGGATTGCACTTGAGAAGAAGGCCTATGAATTTCTTGACCTCGTAGCTGACAGCGTCCCATTCGTCGATAAACTTCTCTTTTACCTCGTTGCGGCCGAACCCCAGGTAGTGCTCGACCGGCGCAACGTAGACGCCCATCAAGTCCTTATCGTCGATGCTGTTCGGGTCGTGCTGTGGAACGTACATATTGTGAGCGATGGACCCTCTATAGCCGAGCAGAATGAGATTCTCAGGTAACAGTTCCGATACCCTCTCTTGAGGTAAGTTCTTTAACCTGATTTGAGGTTCCATTTCTCGTCACTTCTCGCTAGCTCTCGTAGCCCTTTTGGAAGAGCCTTCGGGTTCACGCTCCTGCAATCCTCCGCCACCCCAAATCCTCTGGTCGACTTGTAGACGTCCACAGCTTAGTTCACCGATGTCTCAACATTGAGAATCTGGTTCGGCCGTACGGAATATGCAAACCTCGCCTGACCGTCCTCATCCACGAATTCAAGTTCGTAAGCCTCGCTCGGCTCATCGAATGCGACGACAACCGTTCCCCGCTCGCCACGCTTGAGTCCGTACTCCGGCAAATCCTCAGCGAGCTCTACAATCTCAAGCTGCTGGGCTTTCCTTGGAGTTACCCTCGTGATCTGTTCCGGCTTCACCCAGTAGGCGAGTCTCGATGAGGTTCCCGATGGGTCGACGAACTCCAAAACATAACCTTCATCAGGCTCATCAAAGACTTCCACTACAACTCCTTGCTCGCCACGCGTCACGCCGTACTCGGTGATATCTTCGGCCACTTCGACTACATCAAGAAGGTTGGCCTTTCGTTTTCTTTTCTCAGATGCTTTGATCTGGTTCGGTGTTACTGAGTAGGCAAACCTAGACGACCTCCCAGATTCGTCTACGAACTCAAGATCATAGGCTTCGGACGGTGTGTCAAACACTTCAACAACGACACCGATCTCACCCTTCTTGAGATCGTACTCAGGCAGGTCTTCGAGCAACTCAACCATCTCGAGCTCCTGAAACTTTTTCGTTTCCAGCATTGCCTCACCTCTTCATCTTACCCAAGTCGAATCCAGGCTAGGATAGTCCGTTCCATCCTTGATTATCCAAGTGACAACGACTTCCGCGGTATTACCGTTCGGCCCTTTGATGGGGAACAACATCTTGAATCGCTTTCCATATAAATCCTCCTTACCCGGTGTTGCTTCGTGATAAGGCAGCTCGTCCAAAATGATCCGCTTCAACGTACGCCAATTCGACTGATCGAACCCCAATGCGCTCTTAAAGACGATGGCCTTATGCCTTCCTCGCGGGTGAGTGGGATCGAGCGCGTACCGTGTAGCTTGTTGTCCGGAATAACGGCTCCTTGGTAATTCGGAAGAGCCTTTGGGTGAATGCTCCTGCCGTCTGCCATCCAGCCTCCTGTTCAACTCGCTAACTCGCGAAGTCTCGCAATGTTCCACTCGTAGCCTCGCTCCTTATCGACAGGAGTTTCTAAGATAAATGGTACGCGACTGAACTTCAAGTTATGCGTCAGACGGCGAAACGCATCCGTGCCGATGTGGCCAAGCCCGATGTGCTGATGCCGATCGACTCGCGAGTTCAACGGCGCTTTCGAGTCGTTGCAGTGAATCAGTTTGATTCGATCAAATCCGAATGAGCGCTCGATAGCTCGCATCGTCGAGCGCAAACCGGCTTCGGTCGAGATGTCATAGCCCGAAGCAAATGTGTGCGCTGTGTCGAGGCACACCTCAACCGGCAAATCATCGAGCGCCGCTAGAAGCTCCGCAATCTGTTCGAAGTCGCAGCCGATCGACGAGCCTTGCCCAGCGGTGTTCTCGATCAAGATGGTCAGCGCGTTTTTCTGGCCTGCCCGGTCTGCGTTCGACCCCGCGCCTCTCAATTTCAGACCTCGAGTACACTCGCGCACTGACTCGACTGCTGTGGCGATTCCCACTTCAGCGTCTGCGCGGCCGGCGCTGCCCGGATGAACGACCAAATATTCCGCTCCGAGATCAAGGCTGCGTTTGATCTCTTCTCGAAACGCCTCACGCGAACGCGCGAGCAGCACCGGATCCGACGCGGCAAGGTTGATCAGATAGACTGAGTGAACCGCAAGCGGCCACAGCCCAGCTTTGTCGCGGGCCCTTCTGAACTCGCGAACCGCGTCGTGATCGAGCGGATGCGCAAGCCATCCCCGGGGATTCCGCGCGAAGATCTGAAAACAGTCGCAGCCTTTCTCGACCGCCGAGCTAACGGCGTTTGACAGACCGCCCGCTATCGAAGCGTGCATACCAATTCGCAGAGTCCTCTTCGTATTCATCCACGCACAATTTCAACACAAAGCCACTCGGTCACAAAGCGAACAAAGGCCCAGCCGCTGAAAATGTTTCTGTCGCCTATTTTATATCAATTGCAAGCGGGGGCGGCGCCTATTTGGACTGCGGCGGCCTATTTGGACTGCGCCGCCTGTTCCGCATTGACCGACTATCGCATGCGTGGCGGCGCTTTTGTTTGCGTGTAGAAGACACTACCAAGAGACCTGGTTCTGCGGTCGCTCACTGTAAATACGCAAAAGCGCCGCCACCCATGCGACAGTCGTTCAATGCGGAATAGGCGGCGCAGTCCAAATAGGTGCCGCCCCCGCTACGCAGTCGGAATAGGTGGCCGCTACACGGCTCGGACTGCGCAACACCATTCCCTTGACGGGCTGGCGACGCTCAGGTAGACAGACGGTGATTCGATAGGCTCCACATGAAACTAAAGCTCATAACCTTAGCGACTGCCTTCTTACTCACAGGCTTGGTTAGCGGCCAGACCACGCCGCGCCTTGGCCCCGGGCGGAAATACACAAGCATCGAGCGCCTGAAGATCGAACGCCTCCAAGCCGTTCACGCCGACCGCGCGCGCTTCGCCAGCGAGCGTAAACCGGTCTCTCTCTCAGCCGGCTACAACGATTATCGCGCGGTGCTGCACGCTCACGCCGAAGACTCGACGCATACCGGCGGGACGCGGCCCGAGCTGCTCGCCGCAGCGAGGCGAGCGGGCGTTCAGATCGTAATGCTCACCGATCACGTCAGGCCCGAACGCGACTTCATCAACGACAGTTGGCGCGGACTCCGCGAAGGAGTGCTGTTCATCCCAGGCTCGGAAGACCGCGGGTTTCTGTCGTTCCCGAGCAAGTCGATTAAGGGAATGGAAGCCGGCTCGCGCGAACAGTACATCGAAATGATTCGCAGCGGCGGAGGGAACATCCTTCTGTCTCACGTCGAGGAGCGGCCGGACTGGCCAACCGATCAGCTCGATGGGCTTGAGATCTACAACCATCACACCGACGTGAAGAACGAGGGCGCGTTCCAACTCTGGCTGCAAGGCACGCTGACCGATCCGGTGCGCCTGCCGGAGCTCGTCGCCGCGCTCAGTGAATACCCGGAAGAAGTCTTCGGCGCGCAGCAAGATTATCTGGCGGACATCATCGCCAAGTGGGACCGCGATTCTCAGCAACACCGCCTGACCGGAGTCGCAGCAAACGATTGCCATCACAATCAGGTGTTCACCGTTACCGCGATCGACGAGAACACTGTCGAAGT
>JBGQGO010000593.1:0-3842 GCA_041497455.1 Blastocatellia bacterium
CGCCGCGTGTATGGCTTCAAGCCAGCACCGCAACTATCTATGGTCACCGGCACGACGCGGCGAATGACGAAGCAACTGGGATCGTCGGTGGTTCGGAGCCAAACGCACCGGACACGTGGAACTTCAGCATCGATGTGGTCACCTCCTGGGAGCGAGTGTTGAACGAATCGGTGACGCCTCGTACGCGGAAGGTCCTGCTGCGTTCGGCGATCATTATGAGTCCGGATCGCGGCGGCGCGTTCGATATGCTACTGACACTCGTGCGATTCGGACTCGGTGGACGAGCGGGAGACGGCCGGCAATATGTCTCGTGGATACACGATCAGGATTTCATTCGAAGCATCTTCTGGTTGATAGATCACGACGCAGTCGAAGGGCCCGTCAATCTCGCCGCGCCAGGCCCGCTGCCCAACTCGGAGTTTATGCAGGCTCTGCGAACAGCGTGGGGCACTCGCTTCGGTCTGCCCGCAACGGATTGGATGTTGGAGATCGGAGCGTTCCTTCTGCGAACAGAAACTGAACTCATCTTGAAGAGCCGGCGAGTTGTCCCCGGCAGGCTGCTTGATGCGGGATTTGTTTTTCAGTTTGCGACGTGGCCAGAGGCCGCACGGGATCTCTGCACTCGATGGCGTAGAGGGGTTGAGATGTCGTGAATGCGCTGACAGGGCTGATCCGGGTTCGCAGTAACTTACTCACGCAGACATTGGAATGGACTCCGGGATGCGGCGGCTATCGTTAGCCCAACCAATAACCATCCCTCCGTGTTTTCTTGCGACGTTCCAATCAACGGACTGCGCTCCGGTAATAAATCCGGCATTGAGCAAGTACCCAAACACGCGGTCCATAGCGTAGTCCCGAACCACCTCTCCTCTTTTCTCCAGTTCCGCAAGAACTGCTTGACTCTCGATCTTCGCTCCGGGCCGCCACATTTTGAGGATGATCTTCCACATCAAACGCATCAGGCGTTCGTCGATCTGTGATTTGCAAGTGATGATATACATCTTCTCTACCCTGAATCCGTTAAACCGATAATTGCTGAGTTCTTTCACCCTGTGCTCAGTAGTCAGTATCTTCTGTATGTCTATTACTCTTTGGTCGAATACGTCCAAAGGAGGGATCTTCGAAATCATCGAGAACTCCGCTGCCGTGAGGTGCGAACGCAAGTGCTTAATTAAGTACCGCAAGGCTTCCAGGTACTCTGCGCCGATCCAGGTGGCTGAAATAACCAAGTCCCACCTATCGTCCGCTTCTTCATCAGTCGAGAAAAGCCCAAACAGATCAAAGGGTCCCTTCTCTAAGGCCACGGCAGTCTCCACGCGAATAAGTTTCTTGATGAACTCTTTCATTTGTACATTGCGCCTTCGTACCGTTCGGCGCCGAACAGCGCCTCAGCATCGTTGATGCGTTCTCTAGCTATTTCGCGGAGTTGTTTTACCGTTAGCACCGAGCCACTACCATATCAACCAGATGGGCAACCCGCAACAGCCAGACTGTTTATATTCAATATTAGTCGGACAATGTCTAGCGCAGGATGAATCCACCTTTCAGCGGATCGTCCGGGGCGATCAGAAACTCATGCCGCCCGGTGATGTAAGCGCTTCCTTCGACTTCGGGAATCACCGCGGCATATTCGCCACACCTGGTCTCGCGGATAACTCGTCCGGTGAAGCGAGTCCCGATCAAACTCTCGATCACGAGCGTCTCTCCGACAGCCAAACTTCCCTTCGCGTGTTCGAGCGCGACACGGCCGCTGACGCCGGTGCCGGTTGGCGAACGATCGACTTCGCCTTCCGCGAAGATGCAAACGTTGCGGGTGTCGGCGCCCTCGCTCCGAGGCGGGCCATCGATAATCGTCCCGTACAAGAAGCCGAGGTCCTCTTCGAAGGGATGCCTAATCTCGAGCGAGTCCATTACCGCGCGCTTGACTGCCATTCCGGCTTCGATCAGTTTGCGAAATTCTTCGGGAATGATTCGTACTCCGAGATCTTCAGCTTTGCAGTAAGCGTAGAACGCGCCGCCAAAGCCAACGTCCAACCGCACCTCGCCGATGCCTGGAACATTGACTGATTGATCGAGCTTGTATGCGAACGACGGAACGTTTTCGAAAGCCACGCTGCGAACTCGCTGCCCGTCGAAGTTAGCTCTTGCGGTCACGCGGCCAGCCGGCGTGTCGAGCCGAATCATCTCGCTCGGTTCGAGCATTCCCGTTTCAAGCAGCACAGTCACCAGCGCGATGACTCCGTGTCCGCACATCGTGCTGTAGCCTTCGTTGTGCATGAACAGCACGCCCAGGTCTCCGTCGGGCGTGACGGGTTCAGTCAAAATGCAGCCGTACATATCAGCATGGCCGCGAGGCTCGAACATCAAAGCCCGGCGCAGGTGATCGAGGTGCTCGCGAGCGTAGCGGCGCTTCGCGAGAATCGTGTCGCCCGGGATTGGCGGAATGCCTCCGGTGATCACACGCAGCGGTTCGCCCGCGGCGTGCGCGTCGATCGTTGTTATGCGGGTCCAGTCGGATGGAGGAGTCCAGGTCATGATAAATAGAGAATATAGGTCCTATGAGTCCTATGGGTCCTATATTCATTGACCCCCGGGATTCGGGCCGTAGAATTTCCAACTCGATACGAAGTCACGTGTCAGCTTCTGCTTAGTCAGGCTCGCGCGCACCATTTCGATCGGGATGCGATTCTCTTTCAACACCGCATCGTGAAACGCCCGGTTAGTCATCTTGCCCGAGTCCACGAGTTCGCGACGAAGCCCCCGAAGCTGCAAGCCTCCAAGCAGGTACGCGCATTGATACAGCGGCCCATAAGCTCCGCCAAACGACCGCCGCACTTCGGCAGTTGCGTTGTCGACTTCGTGGCCGACCTTCTTCACCAACAGGTCTATGCATTCCTGCGGAGTCATCTTCTCGAGATGAAAGCTGAGCGAGAAGATGATTCGCGCTGAACGGTGCATTCGCCAGAAAAGCATGCCGATTCGATTCTCAGGCGACTTGGCGAAGTTCATATCCCACAGCACCATCTCCCAGTAGAGCGCGCCGCCTTCGGTCCAGAAGGGCGTGCTAAAGGGCTGCCGATAGGTCCGATAGCGAGCGGCCATGAAGCCCTGCAGATGATGACCCGGGATCAACTCGTGAAACACGGTCGCGCGCGAGAAGTGAATGTTGTTCCCGCGCATGCTCATCATCTTTGCTTCGTGGCCCATCGTGTTGGTCGGATATGAGACCTGAATCATCTCTCCGCCGAGAAAGAACGGGCTCACAAGCTGGCGTTCGGGCGTCATCATTTCCATCCGCCATGTGTCGCGAGCCAGTTGCGGGACGGTCACGAGGTCGTGATCGTCCACGAACTTGATCGCTTCAAGCGCAAGCTCGCGGATCAAGTCGGGTTGCTTGCCCGGCTCGACGTACAAGGTCTTCACATACTCGAGCGCCTTCATCCAATCATCGCCGTAGCCAAGCTCTCTCGACGCGCGCTTCATTTCGGCTTCGCACCAAGCGTACTCTCTGTTGGCGATGGCGATTAGTTCTTCGGGCGTGTAAGGAATCATCTCGTAAGCCAGCTCGCTCATCAGACTTTCGCGGCCTATCGGATCGCCTACGATCTCGGTTGTGTCGCCGGGCTTTAGCCCGAGAACCTTCTCGCGCAGGAACGCGGCGTATTTCTCGAGCGATTGATCGACCGACTTGTAAGGCTCTCCAACCCACCAGGTGAACATCGGATCGTAGCCGTTGTAAAAGCCGTACCAGGTTTTCAGCGTATTACGAAGGCTCACGATCGCAGCGGCCGCGCGGTTCGCAACGGTTTTCTTTGTTTTTATCGCGTCGGGTTTTGCGTCAG
>JBGQGO010000594.1:0-3839 GCA_041497455.1 Blastocatellia bacterium
AAAGCGGCCTGCCTCGCTGATGAAATGAGTGGCGCGGCCAAAAGGACCGCGCGCGTCGGCAAGTGAAATTAGATTGTCGGCGAGTCGTTCGCCGTCAAAGAGCCCTTGAACCCAAGGTCGCGCGGCGAGTGTGATGTGCGAGCCGGCAAAGATGCGCCGCAGCTCCCGAAGCGCCGGGAGCGCCATCACCGCATCGCCTACCCAGTTCGGCGCGCGGACCATAATTGTCCGTAGTCCGTAGTCCGTAGTCAGTAGTCCGTAGTCAGTAGTCCGTAGTCAGTAGTCCGTAGTCCGTAGTCAGTAGTCAGAGTCCGTAGTCCGTGGTCCGTAGCTGAAGACGGGGAGATGTCGATAGTCAGTAGCTCTTAGACGTAAACAATTGACCAGGGACTACGGACTACTGACTACGGACTACTGACTACGGGCTACGGACTACGGACTACGGACCAACCTGGCTGTAGTCAGTCATAACCGACTTGTCGCCCAGCACGGCGCCCTTGATTTCGACTGCCCGTCCGATGTGACAGCCCTTTCCGATGACCGCGCCTTGAACGGTCGAGCCTGCGCCCACGCGAGTGCCGGCACGCACGACCGAGTTCTCGATTCGCGCGCGCTCTTCGATGTAGCAATTGCGGCTCACGACGGAGTTGATGATTTGCGCGCCTGCTTTCACGGTGCAGCTCGGGTCTACTGCTGATGGCGCTTCGATATTGGCGGTCGCGTCGAACTTCTCGCCTCGCTCGGCGGATGGAGGCTCTAGCAACCTGACTCGGCCGGCAATCACATCCAGGTTCGCCTGGAGATAGCTCGAAGCCGTCCCGATGTCTCTCCAGTAGCCTCGCCATATGTAGGCGAAAAACGGTTCCTTGCGCTCGAGCAGTTGGGGGAAGACTCCGTACTCGAACATGAACGGCTCGCCTTCGGGAACGTAATCCAGCACGCGCGGCTCGAGGATGTATATACCCGCGTTGATCGTATCGCAGGTCACCTCTTCGGGTTTGGGCTTCTCGAGGAAGCGGCGCACCCGGCTGTCCTTTTCCGTTTCAACCAGACCATATTCGGTTGGATTCGGGACGGACGCAAGCACGATGGTCGCTGCAGCCTGACGTTCGTGGTGGAAGCGAATCACTTCGTTCAGGTCGATGTCGGTCAGCACATCGCCGTTGAACACAACGGTGGTCTCGCTTATCAAGCTTGCGGCATTTCTATAAGCGCCCGCTGTTCCGAGCGGCGACGCTTCGACCGCGTAGCTGACACGAACGTTGAAGTCGGTGCCATCGCCGAGCTTGTCCTCGATTTTCTGCGGCTGATATGAGAGCGACAGAATCACGTCGCGCACGTCGGCCCGCTTAAGCAGTTCGAGTTGATAGAGCAAGAACGGCTGATTCGCGATCGGAACTATCGGCTTGGGGGTGTGCATCGTGAGCGGCCGGAGGCGAGTGCCTTTGCCGCCCGCCAGTATTAGTGCCTGCATCTGAGACCACTGCTCCTAATGAATTGTATGTGGCGGCTCAACAGTCCTCGAAGTCTATCACCGGCCAGCTTGATCTGACAAACGACGCGCCCTATTTGGACTCGGAGGCCTATTTGGACTGCGCCGCCCTATCCTGCATTCAATGACTGTCGCATGCGTGGCGGCGCTTTTGGCTCTCGATGGTTCCGCCCACGCAACTCCACACGCGTCGATCTTCGGGCAAGGGCTCGGTTTTTTGTGCGCCACTCAAGCCAAAGCGCCGCCACGCATGCGACAAGTCACGCAATGAGGAAGAGGGCGGCGCAGTCCAAATAGGGCTTTTTGCTCTCGATGGTTCCGCCCACGCGACTCCACACGCGTCGATCTTTGGGCGGGGCTCGGTTTCTTGTGCGCCACTCAAGCCAAAGCGCCGCCACGCATGCGACAGTCACACAATGAGGAATAGGGCGGCGCAGTCCAAAATAAGCCTCCGCAGTCCAAATAGATGGTAGAATCGGTTCTGCGCTGCTCGAGAGGGGACGATCCTAATCAGAGGAAAAACCAATGACAGATGCACTCATACTATCAGGCGCAAGGACGCCGGTCGGGAAACTGCTCGGCGTGTTCAAGGATTTCAGCGCGGTTGATCTCGGTGTGATTGCCACGCGGGCGGCGATCGAGCGCGCGGGCCTCGATCCTAATCTTGTCGACGAAGTCATAATGGGCAACGTCGTCCAAGCCGGCAACGGACAAAATCCCGCACGGCAAGTCGCGCTGCGAGCAGGCATTCCCAATACCGTCGCGGCTCTTACGATAAACAAAGTCTGCGGTTCCGGATTGAAGTCAGTGATGCTTGCGGCGAATGGAATCAGGCTGGGCGAGATCAACGTGGCGGTCGCGGGCGGCATGGAGTCGATGACGGCCGCGCCTTACTTGCTAAAGAGCGCGCGGCAAGGCTACAGGCTGGGTAACGGCGAGTTGATCGACTCGATGATTCACGACGGCTTATGGTGCGCGTTTGACGATTGGCACATGGGCTGCACCGGCGAAGTCGTCGCCGAGCGCTATCGCGTCACCCGCGAAGAACAAGACGAGTATGCGCTCAACTCACATCGCAAGGCGGTCGCCGCAATGAAGGAAGGCCGCTTCGATCAAGAGATTGTTCCGGTAGAGATCCCGCGGAAGAAAGGTCCGGCGCTGGTCATTCGTACGGACGAAGGCCCGCGCGAGGACACCTCGCTCGAGGCTCTCGCGAGATTAAAGCCGGCATTCAAAGAAGGCGGAACCGTTACCGCCGGCAACGCGCCCGGAGTGAACGATGGGGCTGCGGCCGTCGTGGTTGCTTCTGCTGAGGTCGCCCGCAAACTTGGGCGTGCGCCGCTGGCTCGAATCGTCGCCCAGGCTACGAGCGGCGTCGAACCGAAGCTGGTGATGATGGCCCCGGTGACGGCTATTCAGAAAACTCTCGAACGCGCGGGGTGGGACCTGGCGGAGGTCGATCTGATCGAGTTGAACGAAGCGTTCTCGGTTCAAGCCGTCGCGATCACTCGTGAGCTTGCTATCGATCCGGCGAAGCTGAACGTGAACGGCGGAGCAGTGGCGCTTGGGCACCCGATCGGCGCAAGCGGCGCGCGCTTACTCGTGACTCTGCTTCACGAGATGCAACGTCGCGACGCGAAGCGCGGGCTTGTTGCGTTGTGTCTTGGCGGCGGCAACGCAGTAGCGATGGCCGTCGAGAGATAAGGGCAAACTAAACTTCTTCTTCTGGCGCGGCCGATGGCAAAGAAAAAACGCCGATCATCAGCCACACACGCGGTTTCGGCGGGCAAACCACACAAGACCGAATCAAGCGCACATGTCGCGCTTGATTCGGCGGCCGTGTCGGGCGGGTCAAGCAATAAGATCTCGCTGCAAAAGTGGCATAGCGTGTATGCGGGGATTCCAGCAATGCTCGCGCTGCTCACTTCGATAAACACGTTATGGAACAGATTTGCGTTCGATGATACTCAGCAGGTTCTCGGAAATGAGTTCATTAAGCGATTGAGCGACCTGCCGCTGGTATTCACAACCAGCGTGTGGGCTTTTAATACCGAGAGCCTTTCCGTGGCATCAACCGATTCATATTATCGACCTCTTTTCATGGGCCTGTTCACGCTCAATTATGCAATATTCGGAACCGCAGCCTGGGGTTGGCATCTGGTAAATGTGTTAGTCCATACGGGAGCAACGCTGCTTGTCTGGTTTGTCCTGAAAGAACTCACAAATCGCAAAGGGCTTTCGGCCATCGCGGCGGCCTTGTTTGCGGTCCATCCGGCGCATTCGGAGTCGGTCGCCTGGATATCCGGAATAACGGATCCGCTGATGGCGCTGTTTTTGTTGCCTGCTT
>JBGQGO010000595.1:0-3835 GCA_041497455.1 Blastocatellia bacterium
CTGCTTGCTCCGGCTCAAACCGGAGAATGTCGCCAGGCTGGCACGAGAGCGCCTCGCAGATCGCGTCGAGCGTCGAGAAGCGGATCGCGCGCGCCTTGCCGGTCTTGAGGATGGAGAGGTTGGCCAGCGCCATTCCGATCCGGTCCGCGAGCTCGGTCAGCGTCATACGCCGATCGTGTAGTAGGTCGTCGAGCTTGACGGCGATAGCCATGTCACACCGTCCCTTCGAGGTCTTCGCGCATGAGCGCGCCTTCCGCGAATACGCGGGCCAGCAGGAACGTGAGGAGTACGGCGAGCCAGCCGCTGATTGAAAAGCCGGCCATGTGAAGCGGATGCGCCGGAGTCGAAACGGTCAAGGCGATTGCACCGATCACAATGCTGAGAAGGTTCAGCGCGAGCAGCACCCAGGCGATCGCCTGCAACCGGGACGCGTTCGCGGCGACGAACGGGTCGCCCGCGCGAACCGTCTCAACGATCGCGAGCAGCCGTTTTAAGACGGCGTAGTGCAGTGGGATCGCGGCGAGGAAGAGCACCCCGATTGCGCGCAGGCCCATGACCAGCCGCTCTGCCTCAGGCGAAGGAGAAAGTTCGAGCGCGCTCATGATCCATCGCCGGGTGGGCATGGCGACCAGCAGTGCGAAGATCGCGGCGCCGGACAGCCAGTTCAGGACGATGAGGATCCGCAGCACGACGTGCGCGATCGGCAGCGCGGCGGATGACGAGGCTGGGCTTGACATGATTCACCACCTTTCCTATATCGAATATCAATAAACTATTTATCGACAATCGTCAAGTGGGGTATTGGCAATCGATAAAGGAACCGGATGTCCCGCGACGGGTCCGAAGGGCGGAATGCTGGGCCGTCCTGCGGCTACACGGATTTCAAATGAAGAGCAAGCTAGAGCTTAAACCTTTGCGAGCTTCGCGGTCCTTGGCGAACTTTGCGCGACGGAATAATACGTTAGCGCAAAGATCGCCAAGGACCGCAAAGCTTGCAAAGCTGCTACCGACTCTGAACCCTGAACGCTGAACTCTGAACTCTGAACCTTGCTTCTGCGCATCCCGGACGTCGTCTTCTATGATGCCAAGAACCTCTCCCCCCAATGATCAAGCGCGGCAATGATTTCTTCTCTGGTCTTTAGCGAGCCGAGGTGAATATACCTGTCGGCGTTCCGGGCGATCAACATTGCCGCTGCCACCAGCATGTCTCGATGTAACCCTGAAAGCTGTTCACTCCCACAGCCAGTAAACGCCGGCGGCGTGAGCGGCGTAATTTCGGGCACGTCAGTCCGGACACTCGGTAGAGTCAGCACTCCACTCACATCAGACGCATTGGCATCGCGGTTGGTCAAATGTGCTCCTTGTAGCCATTTGTTCGACGCCGTTTTGATGACAGAGGTGTGGTCGAATTGCGTATGGCAGATTGTTCCTTGTTGGATCCAAGGCGAAACCAGAATCGCCGGAACCCGGACGCCAAGCCTCTTGAAGTCAAAATTGCTACCCTGACCATCGCACTTTTTATTAGCCGGAATCACTTTGTCGTCGGGCGCAACTGCCGAAGGCGGCGGCTGATGGTCGAAGCAGCCGCCATGCTCGTCGAAAGTGATGATCAACAGGGTCTTCTCCCAGTAATCGCTCTCGCGCAAAGCCGTGTAGACGTCATAGATCAGTTTCTCGCCGTAAAGCGCGTTGGTAGGGGCGCCGGTGTCGAAGATCGCAAAGGCGGGGTGCATATCGTTTTCAGGTCCGTATTTCTCGCTACAAATCATGTTCGGCTCGATGAATGTGTAGGAGGGCAGCGTGCCCGCCTGCACATCGGCGAGAAACTGATTTGCCTGCGAATCGGGATGAGACGAATAATCGCCGGATTGAAGCGGGAAGAAGCGCGGCTTTTCAAAATCGAAGAGAAACTCCCACAGGCGCCTCTGCCCGTAAAGAGCGTTGCACAATAACAGCGGGCCGCCGTGATAAATCTTCCAACCGATCTTTTGGGCTTCCAGAAGGTTGTAGATAGTGGGCGTGTCGTTGATGAAGATGCCCTTGTCCCAGAAGTGCTCGCCCCAACTGTTATAAACATTTCCGCTGGAAGTGGCCGCGTGCACAAAAGAGCGATTGGGGAAAGTCTGCGTAGGAACGGAACTATACCAGTTATCACATACGGCGTAGGCTCTAGCCAATCCGTTGATAACCGGCAGCGAAGTTGGCTCGAAGCAGTTCATGATAACGCGGGGTTTGACATCGAAAGGCGGGTGCCCGTGTTTCTGAGCCTCGCTGTTTGCCTGGCTGATAGCATTGACGTAATCGTTGACGAAGCCCTGCATATTGGGCTTCGCATCGGTGAGCGGAATGGGACATGGCGGGGGACACGGCGGGACACCGGGAGGGCATGGCGGGTTGAACATTTGCATATAGACATGGTCGTACGGCTCGTTGGGATCAGGGAAAGGGGCGGTCATGTCCGTGCGAGCTTCGACATAAGCCAACTCACCGTCGGGTCGGGGATTACTCATAGAGTCTTTGACGCCGTTAAAGTTCGGGTTATCAGGATACAACCGGCCCAGAACATTATCGAAAGAGCGGTTCTCCATCATCAACACAACAATGTGTTCAATCTTGTCCAGGTTGGCGTTCTGAGAAGACATCTGGTTTCTCCTTCGTTGATTTGTTCCTCTTGCGCTAAGCCGCGAGTTCGCGATGCGATTGGACTAGAGTATCTAACGCCCAGGTTCACCGGGCCGGCTCAACCGCACTGGATGCACTACTCTGCCGGCACTCTCGCGCAGGTCTTTCTGATGCAGTCTCCAAATTGCTGTAATGCCGGGCGCGAACGGCCTGCCGCACCTGGTCGAGAAGTTTCGGTTTGTGCTCGGCAGGTTGAGAGTTTCTGCGGTTGCTGTCGTCCGTTACGCGCGAACTGGTCTGCATGACAGATCTCCGTTGACAGGCGCACGATACAATGTGATCAAACCGTTAGCAAGGGGTAAGGTGTGCGCGCTGCGACTTACGCTCTGTGCGCCTCGCCCGCGCGCACAGGTCTTCAATACGGTTCACTGCCCACATCTGTGGTATTCGATGACTCCTCCTCGCTTGCGCATCAGCTTGCCCGGTTATAAGCTCATTCACTTCAATCACCCACCGAAAGGAGACCCACTCTATGAAGGTCTATGGCACCAAGGAGATCAGAAACGTTGGCATTGTAGGTCACGGCCACGCGGGAAAAACCTCGCTGGTTTCGGCGATGCTTTTCGACACGGGGGCCACTAACCGATTAGGCCGCGTAGACGACGGAACTACCACTACAGACTACGACGAAGATGAGATCGCTCGAAAGCTGACCATCATAAGCTCGCTCGCTTACTGCGAATGGAACGGAACAAAGATCAACATACTCGACACTCCGGGATTTGCCGCATTCATACTCGACGCCAAGGCCGCGTTGCGCGCTTGCGACTCCGCGCTGGTTGTCGTCGACGCGGTCAGCGGCGTCGAAGTCCAAACTGAAAAAGCATGGAGCTACGCTGATGAGTTTGGCATTCCGCGGCTGATCGTCGTCTCAAAAATGGACCGTGAGCGAGCCGACTTCGACCAAGCCGTGGCCGGCATCACCGAAACGTTCGGCCGCTCGGCTGTGCCAATTCAGATGCCGATAGGACGCGAGCAAGGATTCAAAGGCGTCATCGACCTGATTCATATGCGCTCTTATAGCTACGAAGCCGACGGCAGCGGTAAGGCCACCCAAGGCGAGGTGCCCGCTGACCTGAAAGCCGCCGCGGAAGCCGCGCGCGAGAAAATCATAGACGTGGTCGCGGAGAGCTCCGAGGCGTTGATGGAAAAG
>JBGQGO010000596.1:0-3832 GCA_041497455.1 Blastocatellia bacterium
AAGAGATCACGAATCATACTTGCCCTTCCCCCTCGCACTCACTTTGCCTTTTGCTCTTCGTCACTCGATACCAATCGTCGTGCCATCTTCAGTGCAGCTCGCAGGTTGTTGAAGCATCGAGGTTTGGTGCGAAGCCTGCTGACCTCCGGGCTTCCTTATATTGGTCGCTTGCGGGATAGGCGAATCCCACTACCGCGACCGAACTTCGCTCTCTTGTCTTTGCGCCTATGTCCTCGCGCACGGCCTGCGAAACCGGGCTCGGAGAAGTGCGCACCAGGAGCAGAGAGCTGGCCCTAGTGGGCATCACAACATATCGGTCATCCCGGCACTGCGATAGCAGGCTGCTGAGAAAGTCGATGACACAACGAGTATTGCAATGCAGAGACTGTGTGAACGCTCCGGGAATACCACCCACGGGCAGTGGGTGGATTGTTCAGGGCCAGCCTACACAGGGGCACGCCCGGGATTCCCGGTTTTCCTCTCTCTCCCCTCGCGACGCGAGGGGAGAGAGATATATAACAAAACAACAAAGGGGCGGGCCGCTCACTTTGTAGGCCGGGCTTGAACAATCCACCCACTGCCGTGGGTGGTATTCCCGGAGTTTTCACACTATCTCTGACGAGGTGGGTATGCGCGAGAATCTGACGCGTGACCCCCAGGTGCTTGTCACCATAACCGCGCGTTGTTATCCTTCATTCTCGTTTGAGACCTTCGTCCTCCTATGGATACACAGACTACCACGGCCAATCGCGAACACTTCGAAAGACTAGTTGGTGAATTGACATCGCTTGAAGAGAAGCTCCGTCAAGGCGGTGGTCCCGAGCGCATCGATCGGGAGCACGCCAGGGGCAAGCTCACCGCGCGCGAACGCGTAGAACTTCTGTTTGATCAGGATTCTCACTTTCAAGAGATCGGATTACTGGTCGCTTACGACCTTTACGATGGCCGGGCGCCGGCGGCCGGCGTTGTGACCGGCATCGGCCGCATCGCAGGCCGCGAGGCTGTAGTCGTAGCCAACGACGCTACGGTTAAGGCCGGCTCGTGGTGGCCTGAGACTGTGCGCAAGATCCTTCGCGCGCAGGAGATCGCGATGCGCTGCCGCGTGCCGATCGTCTATCTCGTCGACTCGGCGGGAGTCAATCTTCCATATCAAAGCGGGGTGTTTCCGGGCCAATATGGCGGCGGCAGAATCTTTTTTTACAACTCGGTCATGCGCCGGTATCTAAAAGTGCCCCAGCTTGCGGCGGTGATGGGACAGTGTGTGGCAGGCGGAGCGTATCTGCCCGCGCTCTCTGACTTCATCATTATGGTTGAAGGCACCTCGTTCATGGGGCTTGGCGGACCCAACCTTGTAAAAGGCGCAGTAGGTCAGATCGTGGACAGCGAGACGCTCGGCGGCGCGCTAACTCACAATGAGATCTCCGGCGTAGCGCATTTCCGCGCGAAGAACGACGAAGCGTGCCTCCTTCGGCTGCGCGAATTCGTGACCGAGCTTCCGCCACAGCAGCCGCTCCGAGTGCAGATCAAGGATGCTCACGGTCCGCGGCGGCCGCTGACTGACATTTACGACATCATTCCGGCCGACCATCGCCTGCCCTATGACATGCGCGACGTGCTGGATTGCCTGCTTGACTCGGGTGAGTTGGATGAGTTCCAGGCGGATTACGCCAAGGAAATGATCACCGGCTACGCGCGCATCGAAGGCATCCCTGTAGGGATAATCGCCAATCAAAGAGGACTGGTTCGAGGTCCGGCCGGGCAACCGCCCAAGTTCGGCGGAATCATCTACACCGACTCCGCTGAGAAGGTGGCCTACTTCATCGAGACTTGCAACCGCCACGAGACTCCGCTTCTATTCCTGCAAGACGTATCCGGATTCATGGTGGGAACCGAAGCCGAACACTCGGGGATTATTCGCGCGGGCGCTCGCTTCGTCGAAGCGATGGCTACCGCGACTGTGCCGAAACTCGTGCTTACCATCAATCACGCATCGGGCGCCGGTTACTATGCGATGGCCGGGCAGGGCTTTGATCCTGACTTCATATTCACATGGCCAACTGGCCGGATGGGCGTGATGGAAGGTGAGTCCGCGGTGATGGCGTTGTTCAGCTCGGAGCTTGAGAAGCTCGAGCGCAAAGGCCTTCAGGCGGACGAGAAGATGCAAGCCGAAATGGCACGCGTGCGTGCGAAGTACGACGGCGAGCTGGAGGCTCGCTTCGCAGGCGCTCGAGGATTCGTTGACGCGATACTCAGCCCTGAGAACACGCGCGCGGCGCTCGAGCTTGCGCTCCGCACTGCGCTCAACAATCCCGGGCCGCACCTTGGCGTGCCTGTTTTACCCTACAGCGCGCCAAGCGAGATTGACCGCTAGTTTGTGGTCGTCCTTCGACGCGGCTGCTATGTCCGGCAAACTTCAGTTTGTCGCTGACGGCTAGAGACCACGTTTCATGAATCGCGACAAACTGAAGTTTGTCGGACAGTTCATCGGACAGTTCAAAGGAGGGTTCATATGAGATCAAGAGTAGAGTTGAGAAAAATCCTGACGGCGGCGGCCTTTCTGCTTGCGCTGACGGTGCTCGCATGCGAGAACAAGGAGACAGCCGCATTCAAACCCGAAGTTCAGCCGCTTCCTGCGGGCCTCGCCCGTTATGAGGCGATGGCGATCCCCGCAGACAACCCGATGACACCGGAGAAGGTTGCTCTGGGCAGACAGTTATTCTTCGACAAGCGGCTGAGCGTTGACGGGTCGCGGTCCTGCTATCTGTGTCACGTGTGTGAGAAAGGGCTCACAGACGGATTGCCTAAAGCGATCGGAGCGGGCGGCAAGCCGTTGACCCGCAGCAGCCCGACGCTCTGGAACATCGGATACCACACGATGTTCTACTGGGACGGGCGCAGCCCTTCGCTCGAGAAGCAAGCGATGGCTGCCTGGACAGGCGGCAACATGGGCGCGAAGGACCACGAGGACGAGATCGTGGCGAAGATCAATGGGCTGCAGGGCTATCGTTCTCAGTTTCAAAAGGTCTTCAGCGCTGACGCAACAAAAGACAACATTATGCAGGCCATATCCGCTTTCGAGCGCACGATCATCAGCGGCGACACTGCTTGGGACCGCTGGCAAGCTGGCGATCAGTCAGCGGCATCCGAACCAGCAAAGCGCGGGTTCGAGGTTTTCAAAGAGGCCAAGTGCAACAACTGTCACGACGGAGTGCTGTTCACCGATCAGCAATTTCACAACGTCGGGATAGGAATGGATGCGCCCGAGCCTGACGCCGGCCGTGGCAAGATCAGCAACAAGCCCGAGGAGACTGGCGCCTTCAAGACGCCGACGCTCCGGGACATCGCAAAGTCGGCTCCATACTTTCACGACGGCAGCGTCGCCACGCTGGAAGAAGCCGTAGACCTTATTCTCGGCGGCGGCAAGCCAAACCAATATCTGGACAAGAAGAATATCGAGAAGCGAACCATCACGCCCGAACAAAGGCGCGACCTGTTGGAGTTCTTGAAATCGCTGAGCGTGGACTGCAGGCTCTTGGAGCCGCCGCTGCCACAGAAGTAGAAAAGCCAAAGGGTAGCATAGACTTTAGTCTGTGTTCCTGTAGCTCCGCTACAAGCGCGATCACGGACACTAAAGTTATGCTACCCCGGCAAAACCGGCCGCTTTCCCGGCCGGCTTATTTAGTCGTTGATGCTGACTGTACCGAGCACCACCGTGAATGTCCGCTGATAATCCTGACTCTCATCTTGGGGAGCGACAGCGATCAGATAAAACAGATCGCCGCTTCTAAGCATCGTCGTGTACACGGTGACGAGTTCGGGCCGGCCGGTCATT
>JBGQGO010000597.1:0-3824 GCA_041497455.1 Blastocatellia bacterium
CGGCTGATGGCGTCGGCCATGAACGCGCCACAGCCTTCGTGAGTGACGAGTATCGGCGTGATCTTTTCGGACTTGTTTAGCTCGTCGTACAGCTCGGTGTTGTGCACGCCCGGGATGCCGAAGGTGTGCTTCACGCCGATCTGTTCGAGTGCATAGACGGCAAGCCACGCGCCTGTTTTCTTCATGATTTTCTCCCCTTGGAGCGCAGGCTATCCTCTTGCGATCGCCCGGCCCGCGAGTCGTCCACTGAAGATGCAGCCTCCGAGAAACGTCCCCTCGAGTGACCGCAAGCCGTGAATGCCGCCGCCGCCAAAGCCCGCAGCTTCACCTACCGCGTACAGCCCCGGCAGGACTTCGCCGTTGTTATCGAGAACGCGCGAACTGAGATCAGTTTGAATCCCTCCAAGGCTCTTGCGCGTGAGGATGAACTCGCGAATGGCGATCAGCGGACGCGCCTTCGCATCGTCGATCTTAGCGAACTTGCACGTGCGAACGCGATCGCCTCGATATTGTCGCGCATGTGCGATTCGTCTCAACTGATCGTCGTTGTGAAACGCGGGGCCGCGATCGATCTGATCGTCGTAGAGCCGAATCTCTTCAGCGAGCAGCTTCCCGTCGACGCCGGCCGTTCCCGTCAGCGCGTTCATCTTCTCGGCAAGCTCGGCCACTGAGCTCGCGGTGACGAAGTCCGGACAGTTTTCGATGAACTCGCGAACCAGGCCGGGATTTCCAAGCAGCAGGCTGAGCAGGAACTTGATCCGCTTCTTGTCGCGGATCGCCGGATTGAACTCCGAGCCCGACACGGCGAATTCTTTCTTCGCGATCTTCCAGTTCAGCACCTGCCACGAATACTTCTCCTTCTGCCGGCAGACCGTCTCGACCAGATATCGCGTGTCGAATCCCGTCACCATCGCGGGCGGTCCCATCCGCCGTCCTTCGTAGTTCATCCACAGCGCGGATTTGGGCGGCACAAGCGAGAGTCCGTGCAACTCGTGCTGAGGCTTCCAGTGATGAACTCCCGCGGCGTAGTTCCACATCTTTTCGAGGTGAGTGATGTTGCCGCCATGCCCGCGAACCGATTCAAGCATCGCGCCGTCTGCCGTCGGATGCGAACCGTTCAACAAATGCTCCGGCGGCTCGCCCCACGGCGGGTACCAGTGCTTGCGGACCATATCGAGATTGCCGGCGATGCCTCCGGCGGCGATCACTACACATTCGCCTGTGGCGGTGAATTCCCGGCCCGAGCTTTCATCTATACCCGAGCACCCGGTGAAACGCCCGCCGGTCTGAATGAGATCGGTGACTCGATGCTGAAAATGACGCGCGAGCTTGTTGCGATTCGGATGCGCGTACAGATGCTTGAGCAACCCCAGCACGAGTCCTTGTCCCGTGCCCCAGACAATGTGAAAGCGCGGGACCGAGTTTCCAGGCTGCTCCAGACCGCGCTCGGCCCAGTTGAGCACGGGGAAAAAGGTCACGCTGTGCTGGTACAGCCAGCGTCTGACCATGTCGAGCGACTGAGCTATGTAAGCTTCCGCCCACCGGCGCGGCCAGACATCGTTCTCGCTCAGTTCGCCGTACGCGATCCAATCTCGAAGCGCAAGATCGAGGCTGTCTTTGACGCCCGCGCGCTTCTGCTCGGGGGAGCCGACGACGAAGACGCCGCCGAACGACACACGTGCGAGCCCGCCGAACTTCTCTTCGCCGGTTCGCTCGATCAAGACAACACTCTTGTTGTGATCGAGCAACTCGAGCGCCGTTGCGATTCCCGCAAGCCCGCCTCCGATCACAATGACGTCAGCTTTGTAGTTGAGGTCTGGCATTCGAATCCTTCAAGCCGTCATCACGCCAGTCTGGCGAATCGTCTGTTTGATTCTGGAAAATCCAGACCTAACGCGCACGAGGTGAGCACACCAAAGCATGCAGCGGCGATGACCGACGCCCAATTCAACTCGGGAACGGGCACCCGAGGCGAGTTGCCAACCATAGTCGCGAGCACTCCGGAGACAACGCTCAAGATCGCCATCCACTGATAAAGACGCAGTCCCCCGTATATCGCGGTCTGTGGCTCACCGCGATATGATTCCTCGACGAACCTTCCAAGCCCCGTGATTATCAGATACACCCCGATGATCAATGAGAGTGGCGCACGGAGAAACCAGAGCCTCGCTGTGATGACTGCGACAACTATGTTCCAGAGAATGGAGTAAAGCGGCGTCGCGTGAATAGGCACGCCGGTCAGATCCGTGAGCTTGCACACACGCGATCGTGGGTGCGTGTAGCTGATGCCTATCGTCGCAGGCGCCGGTTTTCCGTGGCAGCACCCCTGCACGAGACATCGCAATCTGCCTGCGGATTGAACCCACGGCGCGCCAACGGCGAACGCCGCAAGAAGTAACCAGGGACTCGATCCTAACAGTGTGGCAATGAACGCGCCGATGATCGCGCCAAGCAAACCTCCGTACCAACCATAGGGCCGCAGCAGACTCGGGGAGCCTTCTACAAACTGGGCCCAGATAGCAGAGGTGATTAGTACGGATGCGGCGATGATCAAAATCGACGGAATGTAGCCGGGGCCGATCAGTGTCCCGACAATTGACAGTGCGACGAATGCGCCTGCTCCAGCATAGAAGCCGTGGTTGATAATGCGCACCGATCCAAAGCGCCATTCTCTCCACGAATTCGCGATGCGCTCGGTCAACCTTCGAACTTGTTCCCACACCCCGCGTATGCGTGTCACAAATAAGACCACAATGAACCCGCCCAGGACGTCGACAATGGCGTGCATACCCGTGGCGACACAGCTAATGGAGATAAGAAGCGCCCACGCCCACCAGAGAAGTTTCAACGAAGGCATTCTCCGAGCGTAGACCGCCGCTGCAAGAAATGCCCACACAACGTGAAACGAGGGGAATGCCGCCGCGGGCGTGTCGTATGCTCGCTCGCTAGCCAGCAGTCTTCCGAGCAGTCCGTGTGGTGTGAACGGACGCGGGGGAGCGATGAACGGGACTGCAAGAAATAACAGGATTACCAAACCGGTCGCGATCAACCCCGAAATTGAAAACTCGCGAAGGTCGCGGTCTGTTCGCGCGACAAGCGGCGCTAGAAGCACGAACGCATAAGTGCTCAGGTAAAACACCTCGGTCCATTCGTAAACCGGAAGGTCTTTTTCGACAGGCAAGAACGCGACCACCGCGTCCGGGGGAATCCCGATGAATCGAACTGCTTCGTATAAGATGAGCCACGGCGCCAGAACCAAGACGTAGACTGACAGCCGGTCCATTAGCGCGGGTCGTGTAGTTTCGTCAGCAGGAATGTGGATCAACGGCTTCGCTTGCGCGGAGCCAAATCGGTTGCGGAGATCGTGCCTCTCATAGCCTTCGACCAGCGCGACACAACCAAGGATCACCACAGGCGAAACAAGCCACAACCCGCTGGAAGAGTTTGCGGCGATCGCGATTCCGATGCACAGAATCGAAAAGCCGGCGTAGATCGGATGGGAGATAAGTTTATAGATTCCCTGTGTCACGAACCGAAGAGGAGGGTATGCGTTCATCGGCAGCCCCTTGCCATAAACCATAAGCGCGACCATGCCCGAAACCATCACAACTGCGCCAAACGCCGCGACTGCAGCGCCGATCGGCGTTGACCCGAAGCGGGGAATTCGTACAATGTTGTCGGTCAGTCGCGCCCAGCCAATGAGCAGCGCCGGCAATGCGATAACAAACAAGAATCCGTAAAGCGCTTTGCCGATGCTTGAAGAGCGTTCGGTTGACATCGGGCCGCCTCCACATCACCTGTGTATTCTCATTCTCCAGAAATAA
>JBGQGO010000598.1:0-3820 GCA_041497455.1 Blastocatellia bacterium
AGCGCGCCTCGCACTATTTCTTCGTCGATCGCAGCGAGTTCTTCTCGCGCGCCGGGGAAGAAACGCGACACCGCGGCAAATCCATGCCTGATGCTCTTGGCTGATGACGGCTTCAATCGGACGGGCCGGAATTCGCCGCTCAAGCGATCGTAGCGTTCCGCATGCGCGCCTGCGCCACGGACAGCCCATAGCGAATCGCAGAGGTGTTGTTTCGCGATTGGAATTTCGGTCTGCACGGCGAGCGCGATGTCCTGCAGATTGGTTTCGTCTCCGCGATTGGGCGCAACGCCGGTCAGTATCCACGCGCTTCGCTTTTGGTACATCAGCTCGCGAGTGCCGTCGATGGGATCAACGATCACTCGCCAAATCACGTCGGCTTCAGGTGTGCCTTTCGGCAAAACAACGCCGCCGCCGGGCAATCCTTCGCCGATGAGAATCAGTGGAGCAATGGGTGCGATCTCACTTTCAAACAACTCGATCAGCATATTCTCGCTGACGCGATCGATGGCGTAGATCGTATCGCCTTCGGAGGTGTCGTCATCGACGCTCGCGAGGTCTTCGAGCGCGGCTTGCTCGCAAGCTGCAATCACTGAATCGCGCACGCGCTCGTGCAATCGGCGCAGCGGCGCGAGCAGCGCGCCAATGTCGTGAGTTGATTCTTTGCTCAAGGAAACGCCTATTGCTCGCGGTCTATCGAGCTTGCTTGTAGTGAGTGCCGGGTTGGGCCCGTAATTCGTCCGCCTTGTCCTCGGGAGCCGTGTCGCTCAAAAAGTTCCCTCCGCCGATCTCCGGCCCAGCCAGGTACTTCAGTAAATTCGGTTGTCTCAGCGGCGGGTGAATCTCGATGTGAAAATGGAATCCGTCGTAGCGCTCTCCGTCCGTAGGCGCCTGGTGCAGCGCGAGCACATACGGAAACGACATCCTCCACAGATTGTCGAGCTTCACCAGCAGTATCTTCAAAGCTTCTGCAAAGCCCCTCAGTTCCTCGCTCGCCAGCGTCGCGATACTTGCGTGAGTTTGCTTTGGTGCGATGTACGTCTCGTAGGCGTAGCGAGCGAAGTACGGCAGAAACGCTATCGCGGTTTCATTCTCGAATATGATCCGGCGTCCGCCGGCTCGCTCGGCTTCGAGGATATCCTGAAACAGCACGCGCCCGGTCTCGGCCAGATGCTTTTGCGATACACGTGCTTCGGTCTCAATAGTCTTGAAGATGAAATTAGTCGCGTAGATCTGGCAGTGCGGATGGGGATTGGATACGCCTACCACGTCTCCCTTATTCTCGAAGGTCAAAACGTGGTTGATGCCTTCGCGACTGCCAAGTTCAACGTACTGCTCTTGCCACACAACCAGCAGATTCTCAATCTCGGATGCTTCAAGCTCAGCGAGCGTCACGTTGTGACGTGGGCTGTAGCAAACGACCCGCGCAATCCCGGCCGCCGGCGAGTTCTTGAATATCCCAACCGGCGTCTCGAGTCGCTGCGGCGCTTCCGAGCCGACGCAAGGATGATCGTTATCGAACACGAAAGTCGCCGAATAGTCCTCGTTGCGCTTGCCGCTGACTCGAGAGTTGCCCGGACAGAAGTAGCAGTCGGGTTGATAGTCTGGCGCTTCCGCCGGTTCGCGGTTGACCGTCTCGCCGATCCAGGGACGGTCCTGGCGATGTGCGGCGACGATGATCCATTCTTCGCGTAGAGGATGCCATCGCTGTTCCCAGGTCATAACCGCATCAACCGATAACTACTTCGCTGAGAATTTGTAGATCGTCGTGGTCTTGTACCTCTGACCCGGCTTCAGGACCGTTGACGGAAACGCGGGCTTATTGGGTGAATCTGGGAAATGCTGCGTCTCCAGACAGAAGCCATATCGTTGCTTGTAGACCTGACCGGCTTTGCCGGTGATGCTGCCGTCCAAAAAGTTGCCGCTGTAGAACTGTAGGCCCGGCTCCGTCGTGGCGACCTCCATCACGCGGCCGCTGCCCGGGTCATAAACTCTCGCTGCAAGCGCGAGTCTGCCGGTGTTGTATTTGCGCACCCAGTTATGATCATAACCTTTGCCTAAAGTCAGTTGCTCGTCCTGTTGATCGATTCTTGCGCCTATGGGTGTAGACTTTGTGAAGTCCATAGGCGTCCCTTTGACGCTGCGCAACTCGCCTGTGGGTATCAGCCCCGAATCTACTGGCGTGAACTTGTTCGCGTTGATCATCAACTCATGATTGAGAATGCCGCCTTCGCCCGCGAGATTGAAATAAGAATGATGGGTAAGATTGACGACGGTGGTTTTGTCGGTTGTCGCTGAGTACTCGATCTTCAGTTCGTTGTTGTTCGTAAGCGTGTAGACGACGGTGACCGACAGGTTTCCCGGAAATCCCTCCTCGCCGTCTTTGCTCAGATAGGAGAGCGACAGGCCGACCCCATTCTTGCTTTTAACCTGCTTCGCCTTCCAGACGACTTTGTCGAAACCCTTGATCCCGCCGTGCAGGGTATTCTCGCCGTTGTTCTTCGGGAGCGAGTACTGCGTGCCGTTCAAGGAGAAACTGCCTTTCCCGATTCGGTTGCCGTAGCGCCCAACGATCGCTCCGAAGTACGGGCTGCTTTTCAGATAGCCGTCGAGAGTCTCATAGCCAAGGACAACATCGCCGAGCTTGCCGTGGCGGTCGGGCACCTTTAGAGAAACCACGGTGGCCCCGTAAGTCATGATGCGGGCCTCCAAACCGTTCGCGTTGGTCAGCGTGTATAGCTCCACCGGCTCCCCGCTCGCGGTTATACCAAAGGCTTGCTTCTCAATCTCAGGTCTTACCATTGCGGTTGTTATCTCGGGCGTCCAAAGCATAATGCTCAGGAGAGCTAAGACGATAGCAAGAAAGACTGCCTTTGATTGCTTCACTCAACATCCCTCCGCTGGGTTCAGGTTCGCGCGAGTGTTCGTCGCCATTCGGTGTGCGGGTCAACGGTTCCGCGTTCGATCACCGGTCATCGTTCTGAAATGGAAAATGAAAGAAGGTACTACCTTAGACATTGAAGACAAGTCAAGCACAGCGGCGGTCGATGCCGCTCCCAGACCTCCAAGGGTTTCAGTCAGTGGCGCGATTTCTGTAGAATGAGTGGCCGGCTGACATTCGAAAAGGCTAGACCTCATAGTCATCGGCGCCCGCTGCATCGGAGCATCCATCGGAGAATCGAAATGTTTACGGATTACACACCACGCCCTGAACACAAATTCACTTTCGGACTATGGACCGTTGGCAATCGCGGGCGTGACCCGTTCGGTGAAGCAGTGCGCCCGTCGATGCCGCCAATCGAGCTAGTTCACCTGCTAGCCGAAGTCGGCGCGATGGGAGTCAACCTGCACGACAATGACCTCGTGCCCATTGACGCCACGCCCGCCGAGCGCGATCAAATCGTGCGGTCGTTCAAGCGAGCCTGCGAGGGCGCTGGCCTGAAAGTTCCGATGGCGACGGTCAACCTGTTTTACGATCCGGTCTTTCGCGACGGCGCTTTCACGGCGAATGATCCGGGCGTGCGCGCGTACGCTCTGCAAAAGACGATGCAGGCGATGGATATCGGCGCGGAACTCGAAGCGAAGGTGTTCGTGCTCTGGGGCGGGCGCGAAGGCGTTGAGACCGATGCTTGCCGCCGTGCTGACGACGCTATCAAACGATTCCGTGAAGCGGTCAATTACCTCTGCGAGTATTCGATAGATAAAGGATACGGCTACCGCTTCGCACTCGAGGCTAAGCCAAACGAGCCGCGCGCCGATATCTACTTTCCAACGACTGGCGCCTATCTGGCGTTCATCGCGACGCTGGATCATTCCGATATCG